>JACCRL010000114.1 GCA_013813605.1 Gemmatimonadaceae bacterium | reverse complement strand
ACGTTGGCGCCCACGCGACGGTTCAGCATGTCGAGAACCTTGGTCGGCTCGGCGACCGGACCACTGACGGTCGTAAGCGCGCGGAGCAGCTTTCCCGACTCCGCGTCGCTCATCTTCGCCTGGATGCGCAACGAATCACCGTCGCGGTAGATGCGGCCGGAGAGCACTATCCCGGCGCCTGTCTCCTCCGCGAGCGCCCTGCGCCGGTCGCGCGACTTGAATGGCCACGGAATCTTGTCTACCACCTCGCCCGTCACGAGCGTCGTCCGCGCGTCAACGACCTCGATCCCGCCAACGCGCGTGAGCCCCTGAGCCAGCCAGTCCGCCGCCATCGCCCCGAGCGAAGCCATCTTCGGATCACCGGTCTCGTTTTCGAAGGGCGTGACGATGATCCGATTGGGGTGCAGCGTAGCCGGCTCTCGCCGCATCAGGGCGACCGCCATCGCGATCCTGTCGCGCGGGGCGAAGGCCACGGCTCCTCCGGCGATGAGAAGAATCGTGAGCAGTGCCATTCCTGCCGCCAGCTTCCAACGACGGCGGCGCGTGAGAGGCGTTGATGTCGTGCCGCTCACCGGAGTGGTGGCCGCCTCGAGGAGGAGCAGCAGGGCCTCTGCGCTCTGAGGCCTCTTCGGTGGATCCTTTTCCAGACATTGCATGACCGCCTTCGCGAGCCCCGCTGGAATGCTGGGCGCCCTTGTCGCGAGTGGCTGCGGGGTTTCCATGACGTGCGCGGCCATCATCTGCTGCGGCGTGCGCCCCGCAAATGGGTGATGGCCGGTAAGCATCTCGTACGCGACCGCGCCAAGGGCGTAGATGTCGGCGCGGTGATCAACCGTGATGTCGCCGACGCTCTGCTCGGGAGCCATGTAAGCGGGCGTGCCCACTGACACGCCGACGGTGGTGAGCCCCTGACCTGATCCGGCAGCCGCGGTGACGGCTTTGGCGATTCCAAAATCGGCGACGAGGGCGCTGTCCTCGGAGAGCAGGATATTGTCGGGCTTGATGTCACGGTGAACGACTCCGCGCCGGTGCGCGTAGGCGAGCGCCCGCGCGGCATCACGCAGGATCGAAATGGAATCAGCGACTGGAAGCGCACCCACCCGCGAAATGCGCGCGCCGACCGATTCGCCATCGACGAACGGCATCGTGTAGTAGAGAATGTCGCCGGCGCTGGCGGCTGTCAGCACGGGGACGATGTGCGGATGCTGAAGGCGCGCCGCAAGCTGGATCTCGCGCTTGAAGCGGTCGACGCTGACGGCGTGAGCGAGGTCCGGCGGCAGAACCTTGACGACGATTGCGCGGTCGAGCGCAACGTCGCGCGCAAGAAAGACACGTGACATGCCGCCGCCACCCAGCTCGCGCTCGATGGTGCAGCCAGGACCGAATATCTCCTGCAAGCGCTGGCGCAGATCGTCGTGCAGAATCCCGCTCCTCCTTGGTCAAGAAGTACCCAATCTGCAGATGAGGGTATACGGGGCGCGAGTCCGGGCCGGCGCAACGAGGCGAATTTCCGCTTCTGCGCCACGTTGTAACGAAAGAGCCGGGCAACGAAGTATCGTCGCCCGGCTCACTATTCACCGACTGTTAGCAGGCCCAGTGGTTACGATCGCCCACCTAATGTCGAAGGAGCGTCGGCGGCGTTCCGATGTTCACCGTAATGCTCCTTATCGGAGTCGGATGTCCGATCTGGCCGACGACGGTGGCGAGACCGCTGCGCAGGTTGATCGTGTACAGCCGCGACGGGCCGGCAGGCGTCCTGACGCGCACTGAAACCCGCCGAGGGCATGATGACCTCCGACGGGATCGGCGGGAACAGGTTCTCGAGGAACATCAACGAGCGATGCCGAGATACCCGGCTTGTGCCGCAACTCGACCAGGCGCTCGAACATCGCCCACACCTAGTGCCGCATGTAGCGTTGCAGGCTGACCCTCAACACGATCCGGAACTCGTCGCCGGGGTTGCGGTCGGTGACGATTGCAGCGGGTCCGTCGAGCGTGTTGTGCGCGTACTCGACGTGCAGGCTGGCGAGCTTGTTGGTGTGAGGCAGGTTGTAGTTGAGGCCCGTGCGGAGCGCCTGTTGGGTCGCGCCCTCCGCGATGCCGTCGATGCCGAGGCTCACCACGTCATAGCGAACGAAAAGATCGAGATCGCCGGTGGCGGATGCGTCGAACAGTGAGAATTGCCCCATCGCGTAACCGCCGACCACGTCGCTATGGCTTTCCGAAAATCGCGAATAGATGCCTTCGGCTTCAAGCGTCGTGGCACGGCCGAAAAACGGGAAGGTATAGGCGATATCGGTCTCGCCGGTGATCTTGTCGCATGTCGCCGCGACGCCACCGATCGGCGTTGCTCCGATAGCGGTCGCGAGCGTGAACACGCGGTCGCGGATGTTGCGGGTGTGATCGACAGCAGCGCCGGTGGTGAGCTTTCGCCCTTCGGCGTTCAGCGGCACGAGGATGACCTTACCCGAAAGCGAATTGCCGATCTCGTAGCGCGCGTCCGCCGCGTTCAGCGATCCCCGGTTGTCGAGCGCGGCAAGCTGGAACGTCACCTTCTTCGAAAGCGCCTTCTGGAACTCGGCGCCGAACTGCGAGCCGAAACTGCTTACCGAGCCATGCTCTTCGAGGATCAGCGAGCGGTTGATCGTTGGCAGATTGCCCGACGACAGATTGTCCTCGCGCGACAGGATGTGCGTGTTCTCCCCGATCAACACCCGGAACCTGCCGGGGTCGTCGGGGTCTTGAAGCGCGAAAAACAGGTTCTCGAAATTGCGGCGGCTAAGGTTGCCGCCTTTACCGCCCGCATCGCCGAAGAAGTTGGTGT
>JACCRL010000111.1 GCA_013813605.1 Gemmatimonadaceae bacterium | reverse complement strand
TTCCCGACCACACCCCGGAGATGACGTGCGGGGCGCCATGGCACGCGGGGATGGCGTACGCGCTTGGCTACATGCGGGCGGCCCTCCAGGCGGTGGACCGCTTGTAACGCCGACGAATGTCAATCTTCAAATGCGCGCTCGGCTTGCTCTGCTTCCTCTCAATCGCTGCTGTCCCGGCATCGAGGGCGCAGATTGCCGCCAACCCAGAAGCGCGCTGGTGGAAGGGGAACCTTCACACCCATACGCTGTGGAGCGACGGCAACGACTTTCCCGAGATGGTGGTGGAATTCTATCGAGAGCGAGGCTACAACTTTCTGGCGCTCTCCGACCATAACGTCCTCACGCAGGGACAGAAGTGGATACCACTGGACAGCTCGGCGCGTCGGGAGATGAAGTCCCGGTTCGACAGGTATCTGCGCCGCTTCGGTGGCCATTGGGTGGAAACGCGCGGTACGGGAAATACGAACGGACTTCCCCTCGAGGTGCGACTGAAGCCGCTCAGCGAGTTTCGTTCGCTGTTCGAGGACCGCGGTGTTTTTCTGATGATTCCCGGCGAAGAGATCACAAATCGCTTTCCCCTCGCCGCGGGCTCCGATAGTGCAGCGGGCAAGTTTCTGGCGATTCATCTGAACGCCACGAACCTGCTCGAGCTGATCAACCCGCAGGGCGGCGCGACGGTCAGCGAGATGATCGATAATAACCTCAAGGCTGTGCACGAGCAGGAAGCGCGAACGGGGCAGCAAATGCTGCCACATCTGAACCATCCGAATTTTCAGTATGCCGTGACTGCCGAGGAGATAGCGAACGCCGTGTCCGATCATTTCTTCGAGATCTTCAACGGACATCCGGGTACGAACCAGCGCGGCGACTCGCATCATGCGCCAATGGAAAAGTTGTGGGACATCGCGAACACCATCAGGTTGACGAACCTCAACACCGCACCGCTTTATGGGCTCGCGACTGATGACAGTCACCACTACGACTCCAATGACATGTCTCGCAGCATCCCCGGTCGCGGGTGGATAATGGTTCGGGCACGTCATCTCACCCCCGAATCGCTCATACGGGCCATCAAGAGCGCCGAGTTCTACGCGTCGAGCGGAGTCACGTTTAACGACGTGCGCTACGACTCAACATCGAGAACTCTCGCGATATCCATAAAGGCCGAGCCGGGAGTCGAATACACTACTTCATTCATCGGCACTCCGGTGAGTCACGACCTGAGTAGCACGGCCATTCTGGACGAACAGGGTAAGCCCATCCGGGCCACCCGGCGATACAAGGACGAGATTGGAAAGACGTTTGCGACGGTGCGTGGGACGGCACCGACATTCAATCTCACGGGGGCCGAGCTGTACGTGCGTGCAGTCGTCACCTCCAGCAAGCCCCACCCAAGGCAATCCTTCGTCGGACAGACGGAGCAGGCGTGGACACAACCCGTGGGTTGGATGCTAAAAAAGGCGGCGCGGTAATTCCAAACTCTTGTGTAAACTCTGCTCGCCCGGTCCGCGGATTACCATAGCTCGGCTGCAAGCAGCAAGCAATGTTGGGCGCGACGGTGGACCCATACGTGGATGACTGGCTCCGCCACCATCGTTCGCGATCCGGCGAAGAAGCGCGCGCTCTGGATCGAAGAGCTGGAGCGCTGGTTCAAGGATGGCCCGGACAGCGAGGACGTGGTGCTGATAAAGGTGACACCCAGTCGCGTGGCCTATTGGGGCGACGACGACGGAGAAATCGAACTTTGATGTGTGCCCAACGACTTGGCTTACCGGCTGTGCTTGTACATCATGTCCACGAGCTCGTCGTACATCGCATCGGCATCACCCGCGCCCGAGCGGATCGCCGACGTCGCACAGTGCTTGAGATGGTTGCGCATGAGCTCCCGCCCCACCGCCCGCAGCGCCTCGTGCACCGAGGCGATCTGCGTCATTATGTCGGCACAGTAGCGATCCTCCTCCACCATTTTCTGCAGCCCGCGCACCTGCCCCTCGATTCGCCGCAGGCGCCTTAGGTTGCGGTCCTTCCGGTCGGCATCCACCCCGACCGCCTTCCGCCCCCCGGCACTGTCGTGCTTCGATGATCGGGTCGTCTTCGTTGCCATCGATGCCAACGCCTCCGTCGAATGCGTCCCTGCCCGGGAACGACGGCCGCTCATGCGATCCGCGCCCGGCGCAGCCTCAGGCTGTTCATCACCACGCTCACCGAGCTGAATGCCATCGCCGCACTTGCCAGGATGGGGCTCAGGAGCAGACCCAGCGCCGGATACAGCACCCCAGCTGCAATCGGAATACCGACGACGTTGTAGACGAACGCCCAGAACAGATTCTGCTTCATCGTCCGCATCGTACGGCGCGACAGGTCGATGGCATGCACCGCGCTCCGCAGGTCGCCGCGCATCAGCACCACGTCAGCCGCCTCGGCGGCAACGTCTGTCCCGGTGCCGATCGCCATGCCGACGTCGGCCTGCGCCAGCGCCGGTGCGTCGTTGACGCCGTCGCCCACCATCGCGACCACCCGTCCCTCGGCCTGCAGACGCTTGATCTCCGCAACCTTTCCGTCGGGCAGCACACCGGCGACGACATGCTCGATCCCCGCCTCCTTCGCAATCGCCTGCGCCGTGCGCTCGTTGTCCCCGGTGAGCATCACGACGTCGAGCCCCATCCCGCGCATCCGTTCGATTGCCTCGCGCGACGTGTTCC
>JACCRL010000109.1 GCA_013813605.1 Gemmatimonadaceae bacterium | reverse complement strand
TTCCTGCCCCGCATGAACGGCGGATACTGGAGCGATCAGGGATACGAGTGGTACGGAGGGGTCTGACCGGGCTTGCGGCTCCTACGGCTTCAACGGCACCCGCTACCGCTCAAGTGTCGACCGCCAGCCTGGGATGGTCCGGCGCGCGCGAATAGGTCGCGCGGCGCTAGGCGCCCGTGTGTGCGGGGGCTACATTAGCGGATGAGCTCCAGCAAAGCAAGGAAATGCGCTCGCGCCGCTGTCGCGTTCGGACTTGTGCCGATGGCCGCGGCGTTCACCAACTCGCTGACCGCCCAGACCACTCCAGGCAGAGCCCAGCTCACCGCTTCCGCCGCTGTTCCGGAAGCGGTTGCGACGTCCCCGGCTCGCATCGCGCCCAACGACAATCGACGACCTGCCGGCCGCTTCCATAAGGGCGTGCTCACGCTTCACCTCGAGGTACGCGAAGGGCTGCTCTTCCCGGAGGAACAGGGCGGGCCGAGCGTACCCGCGCTGGCATTTGCCGAGATCGGCAGGGCGCCGGAGGTGCCCGGACCTCTGGTCCGGGTGCGGCAGGGAACTGAAATCCGGGTGAGTGTCCGCAATCCGTTCCGAGACTCGGTGATCACCGTGTACGGACTTCAGGCTCACCCTGCGACGCAGGATACAGGACTCCGCATACCCCCCGGTGCGACCCGCGAGGCGCGCTTCCAGGCTGAATCCCCGGGAACGTACCACTACTGGGGCACCACCGGATCCCGGGGTATAGAGGATCGCAAATGGTTCGAGAGCCAGCTTTCCGGCGCCTTCATAGTGGACCCGCCGAACGCCCCAACTGACGACCGGGTGTTCGTGATCGGTGATTGGTTCCGCCCCGCCGACTCGAGTCGCAGCGACGCCAGTTTGCTGAAGGACGCGGAAACGATGGTGATCAACGGCCGCTCGTGGCCGCACACCGAGCGCTTTTTTTTCAACCAGGGCGACTCGGTGCGGTGGCGCTGGATAAATACCACCGGCGTCGCGCATCCGATGCACCTGCACGGCTTCTACTTCCACGTCGAGAGTCGCGGCGACGGGCGCTCGGAGCAGGTGTACCGCGGTGACGCGCGGCCGTTCGTCGTCACCAACCTCATGCTGCCCGGGGAAACCATGGGCATCGCGTGGGTGCCGGAGCGGGAGGGTAACTGGGTTTTTCACTGCCACTTCGCATTCCACGTCTCTCACCATGTGGCGCTTGCTCGTCCCTCGTCAGCGGCGTCGCCGGCCGCTATGCACGCGCCACACGGTGGTCCCGCGGGTAGCCACGCGCCGCACCAGATGGCGGGACTCGTCCTCGGCATCACTGTCCGGCCCGCGCCGGGAGCCCGCAGGGTGGAGATCACCGCGCCCAGGGCGCGCGACATCAGGCTTCTGGCGCAGATCGCTCCCAGGCGATTCGGGAAGTTCTCCGGGTTTGGGTATGTGGTGCAGCAGGGTGCCGCCGCGCCCGCGCGGGACTCGGTAATGATTCCTGGGCCGATGCTCGTCCTGCGGCGCGGTGAGCCGGTGCGCGTCACGGTCGTCAACAATCTGCCCGAGGCGACCGCCGTGCACTGGCACGGCATCGAGCTGGAAAGCTTCCCCGATGGCGTGCCTGGCTGGAGTGGAGTGCCGGGGCGCATCATGCCCCCCATCGCGCCGGCTGATTCATTCGTGGCCGAGTTTGTACCGCCGCGCACCGGCACGTTCATCTACCACACGCACTCGAACGAGCAGCTTCAGATGGGATCGGGGTTGTACGGCGCGCTACTGGTGGTCGACCCGGATCGCCCGTACGACCCTGCGACTGACAAGGTGATCATGGTTGGTGGGGGCGGCCCGGCAGACTCGCTCCCCCAGTTCGGCTTCCAGTCGCCGGGACTGGTCAACGGCAGTCCGGCGCCGCCGCCGCTGGAACTTCGCGCCGGGACCAGCTACCGGTTCCGCTTCATCAATATCAACCCCGATTGGCGGGTGATCTTCTCGCTGATGTCGGATGCGGGATTTGCATCATGGCGCCCGGTGGCGAAAGACGGTGCTGATCTGCCCGCACCGCAGCGCATCGAGCGTCCCGCCTACCTGCTCACCGGCCCAGGCGAGACGGCGGATTTCGAGTTCACTCCCGCGACGCGGGGCGAGCTGCGACTGGAGGTGAAGACCATGGTTCCCGGTTGGATCATTCCTATCGTCGTGCGCGTGCGGTAGAGCGTGCGACTCTGGACCATTCATCCGCGGGTCCCAGGTATGATAGATGCGACCGCGACTCGAAATTAGGAGATGGAAATGACCGTACGGCACGCGCTTCTGCTGATGATGCCTCTCACCGCGCTCACTCTTTCACCAGTTGCCGAGGCGCAGCGGCCGGGCAGGCCTCTGCTCGAGGAAGTTGCACGGGCCATGGGTGGCCGTGACCGGATTCTCTCGGTGCGTACCCTCCTTCTCGAGGGGGCGGGCGAAAACTACAACCTCGGACAGAACCCAGCTCCGGAAGCGCCGCTCCCCGTGTACGCCGTGACGGATTACCGCCGTGCGTTCGATTTCGCCAACAGGCGGTGGCGGCACGAACAGTTACGTGAGCCACGCTTCCTTACCGGGAATCCAGCTGCTCAGCGGCAGCGTAGCGGCTACGACGGAGTCGCGTTTGACATCCTGCCGGACGAAGCCGTCCGCCGCACTTCCGCTCTCGCCGACGTAGACCGCGCCAACGA
>JACCRL010000075.1 GCA_013813605.1 Gemmatimonadaceae bacterium | reverse complement strand
ATGAGGGCATTTGGCCGCTCGAGTTCACGTGTCGGTTCGGGTATCCCGGTTTTCCCATCCTCGACTCGCTGCACGTTGCCGGCTGGGACGAAATCTTCCGCTCGATGGTTCACCGGAGCGCGACGACATTCGAAACCGACGGCGGCTGGTCGGTCGGAGTGGTCATCACCGTTCCGCCATTTCCCTATGCACACGAGTACGAGGAGCTGGGAAAGGGACGGCCGATCTGCTTCGCGGGCACGGTGGACGACGAAGATCGCGACGCATTCCACTATGGCGAGGTCGATCTCCGTGACGGGCAGCTCCTCACGGCAGGAATGATCGGTTACATAATGGTCGTGACCGGGGTCGCCGGGTCGATCGAAAGCGCGAGGAGGAAGGCTTACGAACGGGTTGGGAAAGTAGTGATCCCCAACTCACGCTACCGGAATGACATCGGCGTTCGTCTCATCGAGCGCGATCTCGGCGAAATGCGCCGGCTCGGCCTTTTCCATGACGGCTGAGCGGCTGCCTGTAGATAAGCGCGGTTCGAACGACAAGGGGATTGATCCCGCCCTCGCGCTGATTCTCGATCGGCACTGGCGCGGCGAGACCTCGGCGCCGGTTGCGCTGATGCAGCTCCTCATCGAAACGGAAGACGCTGGCGCTGTTGCCAAAGCGGTGGCAAACGCGGCACAGGGACAGGCGGGCGGCGTGAAGCGAGACACCGCCGAGCTCGAGCGGTTGATCGCCGCGAACGGCGCGGGTTGCGAGCGCATTGCGGCGATGCTTCGCGCCGACATGGATTCTGCGAAACCCGCGCGCACCGTCGAGGAAGGAATCGCGTTCTGTGAGCGACTCTTTGACTGGTCAGTACAGCAGTCCGAAGAAGCGAGCGTTGCGCTTTACTCGCTGGGGAATCCGGAGCTGCTCAGCGCCGCGACCGACGAGATCGTGAAGCAGCTGCACGAATGGGGAGCAATCTCACCGTCAACTGCGCTCCTCGACATCGGATGCGGCATCGGCCGTTTGCTCACCGCGCTTGCTCCTCGCGTCAGGACCGCCGCGGGAATCGACGTGTCGCTCGAGATGGTGAAGGCGGCAAGGCGTCGCTGCGCGGGACTGGCCAACGTTAGCGTCGTGAAGGGAAGCGGGGCCGGTCTGGAAGAGTTCGAGGACGGCGCATTCGATACGGCGATCGCCGTTGACAGCTTCCCCTACCTGCGCCAATCCGGGTACGAGCTCGTAGAGCGTTTTTTCGCGGAATCCGCGCGGGTCCTCACGCCTGGCGGGCGGCTGGTGATTCTGAACTACTCGTATTCGGGCGATGACGCGGCGGACACTCAGGAAGTGCGAATCCTTGCCGCCGCCAGCGGGTATGAAGTCCTCATTGCCGGCGAGCGCCCGTTCGCTCTCTGGGACGGACTCGCATTCTTCCTCATCAAGGGCACTGCCTGACCCTTACCAATCGCGTACTGATTGTCTCGGTTGCCGTCGCAGTCTTTACTGCACGCACCGGCGCGCAGGTAACGCCGGGCGTCAACCCCGTAATCCCGACGCCGGCGTTGAGTGTCCTCCTGTCCGAGGCCGCCCGCGTCAACGCCCAGATTCCAGATCGTCTTCGCGCCTACCGCGCGCGCATCGAAACCGAGATGTCGCTCATCGTTCTGGACTCGGGCCGCGAGCGCACCGCCCAGGTGGAGCAGATCGCGAGCGATGTTCGATGGAGATCGCCTGATCGCTACGACCAGCGCGTCGTCGGTTACCGTAATCAGTCCGTCGGTCCCACCTTTTCGCTGATGAGTTTTTTCGGCGGCTGGACGGCGCCGACCCTTTACGGGAATCGTCTTCAGCTGGGCGTGACTCCTCCTCCCGGCGCGAACAGGGCGTCGGGTGCCGTGAGCGCGGGACTCGCCGTGCATCCGCTCGCCGTAAACCGGGCGAGGTACTACGCCTATGAGGGTGGTGACACCTCCGTCACCCTCATATCCAACGGGCGGCGTATTCCAATCGTCCGCGTTCGCGTTATCCCTCGCCTTGATGCTCCGGGGGATGCGATCCTCTTCCACGGCGACATGTATCTGGATGCCGACTGGAAGCAGATCGCGCGGATGCGGGGACGCATGGTAGAGGTGCGTGACGGCAAGGTGACTCTCAAGGCAGGTAGCCGCATCGCCGGTGTGAGCGGTGCGTCGTTCGTCGAGCTGGTGAACGTCGAGGTGGACGGCGCCTACTGGCTGCCGGCCTTCCAGCGCACTGAGTTTCAGGCGCGTGTAGCACTGCTCGGTGATTTCCGGAGCGTCGTCCGCATCGTGTCGCGCTTCGATGGGTACCGGCCCAACGATTCCTCGTGGAGCGGAAGAGAGGCGCCTCGCGGGCTTCGGCACAGCCTGACCTTTGCCTCGTCCGCGGATCAGGCGCGCTTTGACAGCTGGGAGCGGCCGATCGGTGCCGCGAGCAGCGATGTCTATTACGGGGAGCTCGACGATCTTGCGCCTGAGAGCTGGGGAACTGCTGAACGCGGGAGGGGCATTCACTTCCGGCCGCGTGCTATTGGAGAGGTTCTCCGCTTCAACCGCATCGAGGGATTGTTCACCGGCGTCGCTGCCGGGACGGACTTCGGCGCGCCGGTGCGCGGCCTGACTGCCAGCGGTTCCATCGGCTGGGCGTGGGCAGAGCGTACTGCGCGCGGAACCGTCGGTGTGGAGAGAACCCGCGGCCTCACCACGACCGGGCTCCGCCTCGAAAGGGCGCTCGCGCACACGAACGACTTCCAGCTTCCCTTCTCGTGGGGTGCGTCGTTGTCAGCGCTCCTGGGGAGCACCGACGACTTCGACTATCTCGACCGGCGCAGCGCGTCGATGTACCTCGGCCGCGTGCTCGGCTCGAAAAAGCGGGGCCTGGCAAGAATCGAGATCGGAGCCGCGTCGGATGACGCGGTGCGGCAGAACATCTCGCGCGGGCTCTACGTGGGAAAGGGCGAAGGATTTCGCCCGAACCGTGGAATCAGGGAAGGGAATTACGTGAGGACAGTCGCCGCGCTCGAGCACAACTCCCAGGTGAGCGGGCTGTTCGTGGATCGCGGTGTGGGGGCGAGAATCCGCTACGAGCGTGCTGACGGCGATCTTCGCTGGCAGAGGCTGGAGCTGCGCACGGCCGCCCGCCGCGAGCTCGGGCCGTTTCAGCTGTATGCGCGGGCTGACGCGGGCACCGTCATCGGCGAGCCCGCCCCGCAGGCGATGTTCGAGATCGGCGGCGGCGAGGGATTGAATGCGTACGGATACAAGGAGTTTGGCGGCGACCGCGCCGCCCTCGCGCGAGCGGTCGCGGGCTACACGTTTCCCCTGCTCCGGGCGCCCATCCGGCTGCCAAGCAACCTGATCTTACCCGGCCTGGCGCCGGGAGTCGCCGCCGGCATTCACGCGGGCTGGACGGACGTATCCGGTGTTGGCGCCGAACGCGCGCTGCTGGAGCTTGGAACGGTGCGGGATACCCTAACCGGTCATTTGGTCGCCTTATCGCGTCCGACGGATGGCGTTCGCGCAACCGCCGAGTTTCTGGTGACTTTCTTCAACGGCGCCCTGGCGTTTGGCGTTACGAGACCGATCGACACGAGAGGCCCGTGGAAATTCACGGGCCGGATCGGGCAGGGATTCTGAATAGAGCTGATCCGTGGCACCCAACTTGAACGAGTGACGGGTACATCCTAAACGGGAAACACACCATGACTGCAAACAGATCAACGCGTGCCCTGGGCGCGATCTTCATTGGCGCGCTCGCGCTCAACGGCTGCGCCGGAATGACTCAGAAGGAGAGAGGGGCCGTAATCGGCGCAACCACTGGCGCCGCGGTCGGAGGAGTAATCGGGAACCAGACCGGATCAACGGTGAGAGGCGCCATTCTGGGTGCGGTTCTGGGCGGTGCCGCCGGCGGTGTAATTGGGCACCAGATGGACCAGCAGGCGAAGGAGCTGGAGCAGAAAATCGAGGGCGCGCGCATCGACCGGGTGGGCGAAGGGATCGCCGTAACGTTCGATTCGGGAATTCTCTTTCCCTTCAACTCCACGGACATCATGCCGGCGGGACGCCAAAACCTTCAGGAGCTCGCGCGCAGCCTGCAGCAGTATCCGAACTCGGACATTCTTGTCGTTGGCCACACCGACAACGTCGGGTCTGACAACTTCAACGACGACCTCTCGCGCCGCCGAGCGTCGGCGGCAGGAAGCTATCTCCAGTCACTCGGAGTTCCGTCGAGCCGGATTCGGACGGTTGGTCGAGGTGAGTCTGAGCCCGTCCTGGCGAACGACACAGAGGATCAGAGGGCGCGGAATCGCCGTGTCGAGGTGGCAATCTTCGCCAGCGAGGCGTACCGGAATCAGGTGAAGAACAGATAGTACGCGCGTGATTAACGGCTGGGCGAGAAACCCATCATCACCCTGATGATGGGTTTTTCATTAATCCCCTGACCGTTTCCGCTAGCCATGAGCCCTTTCGGCGCGATATTCCGCCTCTCGTAACAGGAGATGTCCAACCGATAACGGCTTGCACTAAGCCAGGATCAACAATGAACGCAGCTTCCGGAATCAACGCGGTCGCCGATACGCAGTCGATTCTTTCCGACGAACTGCTCGTGCGGTTCCACGAGCGCGCGCCGGAAAACGACGAGAAGAGTGCGTTTTTCACTGACGATTTCAACGATATGCGAGAGGCGGGGTACCTGACGTCCCTCGTTCCGCGCGAGCTTGGAGGCCGGGGACTGGGCTTTGTCGAGTTCGCGCGTGAGCAGCGGCGGCTCGCATACTACGCCTCGCCAACCGCTCTCGCGATCAACATGCACCTTTACTGGGTGGGAGTTGCCGCCGACCTGTGGCGAGCAGGCGACCGATCGCTCCAATGGGTCCTCGAAGAGGCTGCCGCCGGAAAAATCTTCGCGGCGGGCCACGCCGAAACAGGAAACGATATCCCGCTGCTTCTCTCGACGACCACCGCCGAACGGGTGAGTGGTGGCTACCGATTCACCGGCCACAAGTCCTTTGGCAGTCTTTCTCCTGTCTGGGACTACTTCGGGCTGCACGGCATGGACACCAGCGACCCCCAGGCTCCGAAGATCGTGCACGCCTTCATGCCACGGGAAACCGAAGGCTTCGCGATCAAGGAGACATGGGACGTCATGGGGATGCGGTCAACGCGGAGCGAGGACACGATCCTGGACGGCGCGTTCATTCCTGACCGGTACATTTCCCGGGTGGTTCCCGCCGGTGCTGCCGGGATTGACGCTTTCGTTCTCGGTGTTCTTGCCTGGGCGCTGATCGGGTTCGGCAACATCTACTACGGCATGGCTCGCCGCGCTTTCGACATTACGCTTGGCACGGTGAAAAAAAAGCGATCTATCGCTCTCACCCGAACGATGGCGTATCACCCGGAAGTGCAGCACGCCATCGCCCGGATGGGACTGGAACTGGAGGGAATCGAGCCGCACCTGGAGCGCACCGCTTCGGACTGGAGCACCGGCGTGGACCATGGCGCGATGTGGGTTGCGAAGATATTCGCTACCAAGTACCACGCGGTCGAGAGCTCGTGGCGCGTCATCGACCTCGCCCTCGACGTGGCTGGCGGGTTCGGGATATTCCGCCGCGGAGGACTCGAGCGGCTGTTCCGTGATGCACGGCTCGGGAGGCTCCATCCCGCCAACTCAATGCTGACGCACGAGATCGTCGGGAA
>JACCRL010000074.1 GCA_013813605.1 Gemmatimonadaceae bacterium | reverse complement strand
GTGGCTGCTCGCCATCAGGACCCGTGCGCAAGCGCTGCCTAACAATTCAATCAGGAAACCAGATCATGTGCCGTAACATCAAGACGCTGGCGAACTTCGAGCCGCCGGCGACCGGGGACGAAGTGCGCGCGTCGGCCCTCCAGTTCGTGCGAAAGCTGAGCGGGTCGTCGAAGCCCTCGAAGGCGAACGAGGCAGTCTTCAACCAGGCTGTCGAGGAGGTGACGGCAGCCGCAGAGCGGTTGATTGGCTCGCTCCAGACGCAGGCCGTTCCGCGGAACCGCGAAATCGAGGCGGAACGTGCGAGAGAGAGGTCCCGGAAGCGCTTCGCCTGATCCGACCGGAGCTATTGACTTTATGATATAAAGTACTTTATGTTGTTGGGTAGAGGTCTATATCTCGCTACCCACAGCGGAGCAGTTCATGGTCAAGCGTCTCATTGCAATCATCTTCATCTTCGTGTGTACATCAGCCGCGTGGATGATCCTGGGCGGGACCATCTTCTCGCGGACGCATGCATCGGACCGGAGCCTGAGCGGACGCGTCGGATCGACGTGGGGGACGAGCCAGGCGCAGATGGCGCCGGTCGCTTTTACTGAACGGGTTGAAACGCGCACCATTCAGGATTTGCGGCCATCCCCGGAAGGGGGGCGGATGTCCCCCGATCAGCGGACCATTCCGGCAACCGCCCCAGTCGCGACCCAGCGCACAGAGACAGTACGTGTGCGCGTTCCGCTGTCACTCGACCAGACACGCGTCGCCGTGGACTTCGACCTCGATCATCGGCGCAAGGGACTTCTGTGGTACAGCACGTACGCCGTTTCATTCGATGGCTCGTTCCGCTTCACGAACAGGACCGCGTCGGATTCGGTGCTGTTCGAGTTCCGCCTCCCTGCAGCACAGGCGATCTATGACGACCTCCGCGTCACGATGAACGGGGTGCCGGTCGCGCACCAGATCCGGGACCAGGCGATCGTGACCAGTGCCCAGGTGACGCGCGGGGACAGCGCAACGCTTGCCGTCGCGTACAAGTCGCGGGGGCTCAACGACTGGAGCTATGTCCTCGGACAGGAGGTATCGGCCGTGCGCGACCTGGACATGGTGATGCGCACGAATTTCGATGATATCGATTTCCCCGAGAACACGCTCTCTCCCACCGCCAAGGAGCGCGCCGGGGAGGGGTGGAAGCTGCGCTGGACGTACGCCAACCTGCTGTCGGGATTCCAGATCGGCATGGACATGCCCAAAAAGCTCCAGCCGGGCCCGCTCGCCGGGCAGATTGCCTTTTTCGCACCTGTTTCCCTGCTGTTTTTCTTTGCCGTGATGTTCATCATCACCACTCTTCGCGGGATCGACTTGCACCCGATGAACTACGCGTTTCTGGCGGCGGGGTTCTTCGCCTTTCACCTGCTGATGGCGTACCTCGTTGACCATATCTCGATCCACGTGGCGTTCCTGATCGCGTCGGTGGTATCGATCGCGCTGGTGGTGAGCTACCTGCGTCTCGCTGTGGGTGAGAAGTTCGCTTTTCGGGAGGCTGCCGCGGCGCAGTTCATCTACCTGGTGTTGTTTTCCTACGCGTTCTTTTTCAAGGGGTTCACTGGGCTCGCCATTACCATCGGGTCGATTCTGACTTTGTTTGCGGCGATGCAGCTGACGGGTCGCATCAGGTGGAGCGAGGTGTTTGCGCGGAAACCCCAAGGCGCTTTGCCTAACTGAACATGAGGTCAGCATGTAGCTCGAAGCAGTCAGCAAAACGGCTTACTGCCGTAAGGACGTTACTTGAGGCGTTCGGAGGGGCGGCTAAGAATTGTTTTTTCGAGACCGTATAGCATCCTGCGAACTTCCTTTGTCTGGTCGACGTCCCGACTGCGGTGAAGCCGTGTGCTGGCCGCTTCAAGCCGGCACCTGACCTCATGTTCCGTTGCAGCTGCAGTTGCTAATCTCACCCCATGTTGTAAAAGAACTGCTCCTTCACGATCTTGCCGTTCTCGACGGTGTACAGCGC
>JACCRL010000064.1 GCA_013813605.1 Gemmatimonadaceae bacterium | reverse complement strand
GCGACGCACCTGCCTCCTTGCCACGCTCCGGTGGTGCCAAGCTTCCGAAAGCGCGAAGCCGCGGTCGACCGACCGTCTTCTCCGCGCGCCGCGTACGCGCATCCAGCCCGACGCGAATGCAGTCGATGTCGCGCCGAACCTCCGCGTCCATGTGGATCCCGAGGCCGAGGGTGGCGCGACGATCAGCGCGCCGGTCCAGTCGTGTCCCTTGCCGACCGATCCTGCATAGGTCGTCGGCGGCAGCGGCACGCCGGCTTCGCGGTAGTCTCGGTTCAGTCTTTCGACGGCACCGTGAGTGTAGAACCGGCCGATGTCAAAACCGGCGAGTCCGGCGAGGACGCGCTGCGCCTTGCCCAACGCATAAGCGTACACAATTGACGAGCGTCCTGATTCATGATTGCGGCGCCACCAATCCGCCATCTGCGCAAAGATCTCGCCGTCCGGTTGCCAGCGGTATATCGGCAGCCCAAACGTGGATGTGTCCGGCGGGATGGAGTGAAACGCGCACGCCGTTGAGCGCTATGGTCTCGCCGTAGGCAAGGGTTGAGATAGCCGCGCCCGGTCCCATCCGTGTGTGCAGAACTCCGGCGCCATCCACGCTGCACAGGTACGACTTGCTCCCCCAGCGTGCGTGATCGCCATGCGCGTGCGTGATCATCGCACGGTCGACAGGCAGCTATGGATCGATGTGAAAATCACCCGCCTGACAATGGAGGCCGCGCTCGGTGATGCGCAGCAGCTCGGAGCTACCTATCGTGCCTCTTCCTGCTCGCCGGCGCAGGGAAGCGACAGGGTGAAGCGCGCGCCATCTCCGAGACCGCTTTCCACCGTAAGATCTCCTTTCATCGCGCGAGCGAGATCGCGGCTGATCGCGAGGCCAAGTCCCACGCCACCTTCGCGGTCGGCGAGACCCTCCTTCAGCTGCACGAACGGCTCGAAGATCGACTCGAGTTTTCCGGGCGGGATTCCCTCTCCGCTGTTGGTCACGCTCAGCATCACCCTGTCCCGGAGTGTCGAGCACGCGGCGCTAACTCGCCCGCCACGCGGCGTGTACTTGATGGCATTGGATAACAGGTTAACAAGGATCTGGGTAACCTTGCCTTCATCCGCCCGCGCAATGACGCCGTGCCCGCCCTTACTCCCTTCGAACACCAGTCCCTTCTGCGCGAACAGAGGCTCGACCAGTCCGATCGCGTACGCCATCACTGCGCTGGCATCTATGTCCTCTTCCGCGAAAATCATGTTGCCTGATCCGACGCGCGAAAAGTTGAGGATTTCAGTAATGAGCAGCGTGAGGTGCTGCTGATTGGTCCGGACACGGGCGAAGTCTGCGCGCTGTTCCTTGGTAACCGGCCCGCGCAGCCCCATGTCGAGTAGCTCGATGTATCCGCCGATGGCGTTGAGCGGAGTGCGCAGCTCGTGGCTCATCGCGCCGAGGAAGGCTGTCTTGGCGCGGTTTGCGGTTTCCGCTCCCTGCTTGAGCGCCACGGTGACGTCATATACCTGCGCATTGTCGAGGGCGAGCGCCCCCCGCTCCGCAAGATCCTCCGCAAGCCGCACCTCGTCCGGAGCGTAGCATGGGCATCCCTCGGCGTTGATGAAGGTCATCGCGCCCAACAGTTTATTCCGAGCGATGAGCGGCACTGTCAGCAGACACCCGATGCCGAGCTTCCGAAGGGTATGCAGCGTCTCAGCGGTGCCGGCGCTGGCAGCAAGCACAAGCTCGATCTTATCCGAGATGGAAATCGTTTTCGCCCCTCGGAGCATCGCGGCCGCTCCGAATGGATCGTCCGGGTGTGGCAGCCAGCATCCATCCAGCGATTTGGCAAGAATCTGCTTTTCCGGGTCGGGATGGTATATCCCGTGCCGGCCGATGATTCTGTGCTCGTTGATCACGTCAACGATGCACCACGCGCCAATTCCCGGAAGTGCCAGCTTTGTCAGGGTTACAAGCGTGCTGATCTGGTCCACGGATTCTGCCAGCAGCCGGCCCGCCTCGGCGAGAAATATGGCGCGCCGTCGCGCGGCTTCAGCATCTTCGGCGAGACCGCGCTCGCGGAGGGCGCTGACCAGCAGACGTTCCGACAGCTGCCGCTGCATCTCCGCAGCTGGATCCGGCGCCGCCGACTCGCGAATCTCGACGCCGAGCGCTTCAGCCTTGCCGCCCTTGGCCATGACCGGCCAGACGCTGCACTGCCAGCTAGGGGCGTCTACGCCACCTGCGGGAATTTTTTCGTCAAGTATGTTCACGCCCTCCCGGAATGCCCGGTCCAGCATCGCGATGAGAGCAGGTGCCTGTGGCGCGGCCGCCGCGACGCCGAAGTCTTTGCCCGCGCCTTTGTGCCCATTCACGCCGGCCAGCTTGCAAAAGGCCTCATTTGCGTAGGTAAGGCTGTGCGCCGCGCCGTGCGTCACCGCGAAGGCGCGCGGAGCGTGCTGCATGTACTGTCCCAGCGCCGTTTGGACCGAATGCGAGCTGCCGCCGTCCACAGCTGATGTTTGTTTTGGGATCATCCCCTATTGGCCCGTACCCGGCGGGGGCCGCTATCCCGAAGAGTGGGCACGCCGGTCATTATGCCGTCGTATTCGCTGAGGGCATCGCCAACCACTATCCCTCTCGCAGTGACTTCATACTTCCTGAATTCATGGCTGTGGTCGCTGCCGCGCATCTTGATCACCGCCATGACTCTCTGCAGCTTTCCTTCTATCTCGACGTAGCGCTGGATGATGATTTCATCAGTGATGAAGGAGACCTTTTCCGACGTGAAGGGCGCATCGGGAAAGGGATCGGAGACCTCTGCTGTCATGAAGACCGTGATCCCCGTTGCCGTCAGAGTTCCCACGAGCCGATAAAGCGATTCTCGAAAATCCTCGCGGAACGTCGGGGCGAGAGCGACCTCGAATCCCGATAGGGAGTCGATGACGACGCGCCTCGCGCCGAGACGGGCGACTGCCTCAAGGATTGCTGCGAGCGCTTCATCTACGGAAAGGTCGAGCGGCCGGAGATAAATTATCTCGAGCTTGCCCGCGTCGATCATCTTTTTAAGGCCGGGATTCCGCTTGTTGGCGCGGGCAAGGTACTCCTCCGGGTACTCCTCGAATACAGCGATCACGCCGGATTCCTTGTTGTTCAATCCCGCGACGATAAACTGCGTGGCGACGGTCGACTTGCCGCTTCCGGCCGGTCCCGTCATCATCACCGCATCGCCGGCGATCACTCCGCCGCTGATCATTTCATCGAGCCCCGCAACGCCCGTGGAAAGTCGCTCGCGCTTCTGCATCTTCCGCTGCTGCGTCTGCTCCGGAATGCGCGGGTAAATCTGTAGCCCGGCGTCCGTGATTCTGAAGGTGTGCAATCCCGGCATCGGCGCCCGGCCCCTCGTCTTGATCACCTGTAGCTTGCGGACCACGGAATTCCGATTGGTGTCCTGCGAAAGCCAGATCACGCCGTCGGCGACGGTGAAGAGCGGAGTGCGCTGGTCCTGCTCGGCGTATTCGCCAAGGAGGAAGGACGTGGTCTCCCAGGTCGTGAGGTGGAGGGCGAGACGCTGAACGAACTCGTCGAGGTCGACAAGTCCCCGGTCCGAAACAACCCTGTGCCCGCCGATCGTTCGAAAAGAATCGACGGCAACGATTCCCGGATTCGCGCGTTCGGTTTCGGCAATGATCCGCTTCAGGACAGCATCCAGATCTCCATCAAGAACTTCGGCGCTCAGATTGATGAACCTGATCGCCGTTCCGGCCAGATCGGGATCGAAGAAGGTGAACTGTTGCTGATAGCGCAACATTTTCATCGTCGGCTCGCCAAGCACCGTGAAGTAAAGCGCGGGTCGCTCTACAGTGGCATTCGCGAACATTATCTGGTGAGTCAGCGTTGTCTTGCCAGCACCGGGTCCGCCGGCAATGAGATTGAATGAGAACTCCGGCAGGCCACCGCCGAGCACGGCGTCAAGGCCGGGCACCCCGCTGGGAAGACTTTTGATCAACTCCCGCGCTCTCTTCTTCAAACTTCCTCCCGGACGTTGTTTGAGATGCTTTGATCCATCAACTTGAGGGCGATGTCGTCGCCGATCAGGCGCTCGAGTAGCTCGACGAGCAGGCCCATCATGACCTCGAATGCTTCAGCGGTGGCCGCGTCACCATGAGTCTTGATGGCCTTTTCCAAGCCGTCGATGCAGGGTTGTGCCCCGGAGCGCAGCTGAATTTCCCCCAGCGCCGGGTGCCTGGCCTTTGCCTGTGCGAGCGCGCGCGTGATTAGGGCGTGGCATCCGTCAGCACCGAACCACCAGGAGAGCTCCCTGCTCAGGCGGTCGCACGCTGTAGCGGCCGCGGCCGCGGCGGGCCGGGATGCGGCGCGGCCGGTGCGACCACTGCTGATCAGGCGGCGTGCGGTCTCCCGCCCGTTTGCACTCATGGCTGGAATTTACCTGGCGTGTCGGGGTCGTCAACTTGCGCGCTGGACCGATTTAGTCCCCAGGCTCAGCGGTGAGCTACAGCGTAATCTGTTGAGTACCAGCCGTTGAGTTTTCGCCGTCGAGCGCTTCACGTACCTGCGTCAACAGAGCAGCGGCAGTGAACGGCTTCTGAACGAAACCAACGGAGTTCCTCAATCCGGTTCTGCCCACGGCGAGGTGGTCGGTGTAGCCCGACATGTACATCACCCGTATTGCGGGGTCCTTTAGCCGCAGTCGCTCAGCCAGTTCTGGCCCGCCGCAGCCGGGCATCACGACATCAGTCAGAACGAGGGCTATCTGGTCGGCGTTCTCGGCAAAAATTTTTTCCGCGGCATTCCCGTCCGCTGCATCGAGCACCCGGTATCCGGCGGCGGCAAGGATTCGCTTGGAGAGCAGACGTACGCCAGTCTCATCCTCCACAAGAAGCAGGGTTTCCGACGGCTTCGCCCTGTTCGTGGAAATGCTCGGAGCCGTTGGGGCAGTGGGAACACTACTGATCGAACGCGGGAGGTAAACCTTGAACGTCGTGCCCTGGCCGGGCTCGCTGTATACCCAGATGTATCCCTTGCTTTGCTTGATGATTCCGTAAGTTGAGGAGAGGCCCAGGCCTGTTCCCTTTCCGGCAGCCTTGGTGGTGAAGAAGGGCTCGAACAACCGCTGCTTCGTCTCGCTGGACATTCCGGCACCGGTGTCGGTGATAGCGAGCATTACGTAGGGGCCCTGGACGATCTTCCCATGATGAAACGCCGAGCTATCGAGGGTGGCATCACCGGTTTCAATCGTGATCCGACCCCCTCCGGGCATCGCGTCTCTCGCGTTGACCACAAGGTTCATCACTACCTGTTCCAGCTGCCCTTTGTCCACCAGCGCGAGGTGAACATCGGAAGCCAGGGCGGTCGATATCTCGATGTGCTCGCCGATCAGCCTTTCGAGCATCCCTGCCATGTCCACAATGAGACTGTTCACATCGAGCGGAACCGCGTTCAGAACCTGCTGGCGGCTGAATGCGAGCAGCTGGCTGGTAAGATCCGCGGCGCGCCTTGCTGCTTTCATTATTTCCTTCACATCCTTGCCCTGTTCCGTCTCGGGACCGACATCGTTGGTTACGATCTCCGCGAAACCCAGGATGACCGTCAGCAGGTTGTTGAAGTCGTGGGCCACGCCGGACGCCAACCGGCCGATCGCATCCATCTTGCCCGCCTGGCGGATCTGTGCTTCGAGCTTCATCCGCTCGCTGATGTCCTCGATGAGCATGATGAAGTGCTGCGGCTCCCAGTTCGCATCGCGGTGAACGGACACGTTGACCCTCGTCCATACCACCGTTCCATTTCTGTGTCGAAAGCTCTTTTCGTCGACTACGTACCGGTTGAGCGTTCCTTCCGCCAACTGCCGGTAAGCTTCCACGTCGCGCCCCGTTTCTATTGTCTGCAGGAGCTCC
>JACCRL010000045.1 GCA_013813605.1 Gemmatimonadaceae bacterium | reverse complement strand
CCCTCCAAAACCAGATGGCGGGGCTTTTTCGGCCAGTATGAAAGCTTGATGGCTTGAAGCTGCAAAGCCTTCGGCTCCCTGCTTCGGTCCTCCAGCCAAGCCCGCTCGCGAAGTGATCTCCAGTCCGCGGTTCTTAAGGTTGCAACGACCAGGGCAATCTTTACTCCGCGCTCCCCCACGCGCAGATTCGGTAGGCCTCGTCGCCTCTCTCCCGGAAGGTAAAATGCGCCAGCCATTCCGCTTCGCCATCTACTGCGCGTTCAGCTCCCTTTGTCTGGTCCCGCCTCCATCGGCGGCCGCCCAGCAGACCCCGCTTGCCGCCTCCAGTCCGACGCCCGCCAAGCTCCGCGTTTTCCTCGACTGCGACTATTGTGACTTCGATTACATGCGCACCGAGGTCACCTTCGTCGACTACGTCCGCAACCGCCAGGATTCGCAGGTCCACATCCTGGTAACGGACCAGACGACCGGAGGTGGGGGCAGGGAGTTCACGCTTCATTTCCTCGGACAGCGCGACCTCGCCAGGCTCGCCGACACGCTCAAATACGTTTCTCCACAAAGCGCCAGCGAAGACGACCTGCGACGTGGTCTCGCCCGCGTAATAAAACTGGGTCTCGTCCGCTACTCGGCACACCTCGGCGAGGCCGGACGGTTCGATGTCACTTATGCTGCTCCTGTGAAAGCAGGCGGGACTGCGAGCCCCGCGCAGGCCGATCGTTGGAACCTGTGGGTCTTTCGAACCAGCGCGAGCGGGTTCGGCAGGGGCGAGAAGTCGAGCAATTTCGTCTCCATGAATGGTTCGGTCAGCGCCTCGCGCACAACCGAGGAGTGGAAGACAAGGCTGGGCGTAAACGGCAACTACGGTGAGAGCAGTTTCACCCTCGGAGACGGCAGCACGTTCAATAACTACTCGCACAGCTACGGCCTCAGCAATCTGCTCGTACGAAGCCTCGGTCCGCACTGGTCGGCCGGGCAGCGCGCGTCCTGGACGGCGTCTACGTTCCTGAACCAGAGCCGCGCTGTTCGCATCGCGCCCGCCATTGAGTACAACTTTTTTCCGTACTCCCAGTCGACGCGGCGCCAGCTTACCATTCAGTATGCGCCAGGCATCAACTTCTTCCGATACCAGGACACAACGATCTACGATCGGATCAGTGAAGTGCGCGGCGACCAGACGCTGACGGCCTTCCTCGATCTCAAGCAGCCATGGGGGTCCGTCAGCAGCTCGCTGGAGGCAGCGGCATACCTCAATGAATTCGACAAGAACCGCCTCGTTTTCTTCAACAGCCTGGACCTGAGACTGTTCAAGGGGTTCTCACTCTTTTTGTTCGGCCAGGCGTCGCTGCTTCACGACCAGCTCTACCTCCCGCGCGGCAATCTGAGCGACGCACAGAGGCTTCTGCGCCGGCGTCAGCTCGAAACATCGTACACCTACTTCGTGAACCTCGGGCTCAGCTATAGCTTCGGGTCGATTTTTAACAACATCGTGAATCCGCGGTTCGGCGGGACGAGCGGCGGATTTACATTCTTTAACTAGGGGAGCGGGTATGGTCGGAGTGGGCTAGACAAGCCTCTCCCCTGACATACCATCGAAGAAGTGCGCCTTCTCCAAATCAAACCCAAGCGTAATCTTCGACCCCAGCGGCGGCAACTCGATCGGCGAAACGCGCGCAGTGACATCATGCTTCCCCGCGCTCGCGTAAATAAACGTCTCGTTCCCCAGTGACTCCACGAGATCGAGCCGAGCCGAAGCTGTAGCGACCCCCGCACCGGGTCCGGCGACGACGGACACATCCTCCGGCCGGATCCCCATCGTGACCCCTCTCCCCCGCGCCGGACCGACTCTCGCCGCCACGGCGGGCGGAAGGTCGATCTCCCATTCCCCTCCCTCCGCCACAAATCTCGGCTTCACTGAGCTCTCGACCGCTCCGTTGGCAAAGTTCATCGCCGGATTGCCGATGAAACCGGCCACGAACCTGTTCTTCGGCCGCTCGTAGAGATTTAGCGGCGTGTCGATCTGCATCACATAGCCCTTGTTCATCACCACGATGCGGTCGCCGAGCGTCATCGCCT
>JACCRL010000042.1 GCA_013813605.1 Gemmatimonadaceae bacterium | reverse complement strand
ACGCTGTACGGCTTGCGCCGCACGGCCTTCGTGAGAGTGCCCGAATCCTCGTAGCCGACGTAGCCCGGAGGCGCGCCGATGAGGCGCGAGACCGAAAACTTCTCCATGTACTCGCTCATGTCCACGCGGATGAGCGCGGACGGGTCCGCGAAGAGAAACCTCGCCAGCGAGCGCGCGACTTCCGTCTTCCCGACTCCGGTCGGACCCGAGAAAATAAACGAGCCGATGGGGCGGTTGGGATCCTTGAGGCCGGCACGGCTGCGGCGGATCGAGCGGGCGAGCGCGCGGATAGCTTCTTCCTGCGCTACTACTGTCCCGTGCATCTCCTCTTCCATCCGGAGCAGGCGGGCCGTCTCGGCCTCCTGCAATCGGGTGACGGGGATACCGGTCCAGCGGCTGACGATGAAGGAAACCTCCTCCTCGCCGAGCACGGGCCGGTGCGACTGGCGGTGCTTCTCCCACTCTTCCTGCTTGCGGCGGATCTCGCCCTGCAGCTCGCGCTCGCGGTCGCGCAGTGAAGCAGCGCGCTCGAAGTTCTGGTCGCGGACGGCGGCGTCCTTGTCGACGTTGACGGCGTCGAGCTGCGCCTTGAGCTCGGCGACGGCGGGTGGCGGCGACTGGGTCGCGAGGCGGGCACGGGCGCCTGCTTCGTCGATCACGTCGATCGCCTTGTCGGGAAGGAAGCGGTCGGTGATGTAGCGCTCCGACATCTTCGACGCGGCAAGCAGCGTCGAGTCGGGGATCGTCACCTTGTGGTGCTCTTCGTACTTGCTGCGCAGGCCCTTGAGGATCTCGACCGTTTCCTCGACCGAGGGCGGCTCGACGACGACGGTCTGAAAGCGGCGCTCCAAAGCGCCGTCCTTCTCGATGTACTTGCGGTATTCGTTGAGAGTCGAGGCGCCGACGCACTGCAGCTCGCCGCGCGCGAGCGCCGGCTTAAGCATGTTGCTGGCGTCGATCGCGCCTTCGGCCGCGCCTGCCCCGACGAGCGTGTGCAGCTCGTCGATGAACAGGATGATGTTCTTGTTCTGCGCGATCTCGTTCATGACCGCCTTGAGGCGCTCCTCGAACTGGCCGCGATACTTGGTGCCGGCAATCACGGCGGCCATGTCCAGCGACAGCACGCGGTTGTCGCGCAGCGAGTCGGGGCATTCGCCGTTGGCGATGAGCTGGGCAAGGCCTTCGACGATCGCCGTCTTGCCAACGCCCGGCTCGCCGATCAGCACTGGGTTGTTTTTCTTGCGCCGCGTGAGAATCTCCATCACTCGCTCGATCTCCTTTGCGCGGCCGATCGTCGGGTCGAGCTGGTTATCCGAAGCGAGCTGGGTCAGGTCGCGGCAGAAATGATCGAGCGCGGGAGTCTTCGACTTCTTCTCTCCCTTCCCCGTCTGTGCCGGCACGGCGCCAGGAGCAGCCTGCGACGCGCCCGTAGCGCCACCCTGCGGCATCTCGGTGCCGAGCAGGCGAAGCGTCTCCGCCTTTGCGGCGTCGAGGTTCACACCGGCGTCGGTAAGGACCTGCGCGGCGATTCCCTTTTCTTCGCGCAGAAGTCCGAGAAGCAGGTGCTCCGTCCCGACGTAGCCGTGACTCAGGTCGCGCGCTTCGCCCATCGCGAGCTCGAGCACCTTCTTGGCACGCGACGTATAAGGAAGGTCGGGGCCGGTTGCGGCGGCAGCCTTACCCTTCTTGACGGTCTCCTCGATCTTCTGCTGAATCTCGTCGAGGTCGACGCTCAAGTTCTGGAGGACGGCGGCGGCAACGCCTTCGCCCTCGCGGATGAGGCCAAGCAGGATGTGCTCGGTGCCGACGTATTCGTGATGGAGGCGCGCAGCCTCTTCACGGGCCATGGCGAGAACTTTTCGTACTCGCTCGGTGAAGTTGTAACCGTTCATCTCGAAAATCCTCAGTGCGGGAGCGTGTCCTGTGTTGGTACGGTGAACCGTCAGGTACGACCGTGCCGCCCGTTAGTGCCCGCCTACCCTTCAGCTTCGTTAGCGAGCGTCTCCCGCACGTAACGCGCACGCGCGATGTTCGCTTCGCCTTCAGTGAGCGCTCTTCCCTCGGTATGGCTGAGGTGCGCTGACTGACTGAAAATCAGGAGCTTGTTGAGGGTATATACACTGAGACCGGTGATCAGTTTCAAACCGACTGCCAGCCGCACGCCACTCAGGTAATTCATTGCTTCGTCAAAGCTCAGGCTGCGTGCGTAGCGCAGCGTGCCGAAAGCACGCCAGAGCTTGTCTTCTATAATATAACCGGCATCGCGCACCAGCACGCGCCGGGATTCTTCTTCGCGCTCGATTACATGCTTAATGACTCGCACGAGGTAATCGAGTAACTCCCCCTCCGACCGGCCGAGCGTCGTCTGGTTGGAAATCTGGAAGAAGTTTCCCACCACCTCGCTCCCCTCGCCGTACATGCCACGGTAGGTGAGGCCCACCTGCTGCAGGCCGGCGAGGACTTTCGTGATCTCCTTCGTGAGCACGAGTCCGGGCAGGTGTATCAGCACCGATGCCCGGAGCCCCGTACCAACGTTGGTGGGACAGGCGGTCAGATATCCGAACTCATTGTGGAACGCGTACGGCACGCGCGCGCCGAGCTCGTTGTCGAGCCGCTCCACCACACCGAACGCGTCGGCGACGTGGAACCCTGAGTGAAGGGCCTGAATGCGGAGGTGGTCTTCTTCATTGACCATGATGCCGACGCCGCGCGCGAGATAAACGGCGGCGCCCGTGCGCACCGGCTGTTCGTTGAGACCCGCCAGCTCCTTGCTCACGAGGTGGCGCTCGTGCAGAAGGAGCCGGTCTTCCGGACTCAGCTCGTCGACACGGATCAATACTCCGTCTTCGATCGACTCGAGGCTGCCGAATGCCTCGCGCACCTGGGCGAGAATGCGGAGCCGCTCGCCGTCGCGCGCGCGCGGCGTAAATGCATATCCTTCGAGATTCCTCGCCAGTCGGATGCGCGTCGAGATGACGATGTCGGCATGCTCGCCGGAAGCCTCGAGCCACCCCGCACCGCCGTCGGGAAGTAAAGACAAGTCGAGCATTACTCGAGCCCCCGCAACTTGTCGCGAATGTCCGCCGCCACCTCGAACTGCTCGGTCTCGATCGCCCGCTTGAGTCTTACGCGCAGTTCGGTCGCGCTCGATACGTGGGGAAGCTGCGACGGCGGCGGCGCGGTGTAGCGCCGCCCCATGTGGCGGGAGTTTCCATGCACCCGCCGCAGCAGGTCGCGGAGGCTCGGCTCGAACGCGTCGTAGCAGTTCGCGCACCCCAGCCTGCCCGTCGATCTGAAATCGGCAAGAGTTCCGGAGCAGAACGGGCAGCGTACCGCGTCACCCTTGGTGTCGGCAGCCTGTTCGTGAATGGTCTGCAGGAAGTTGCTGATCTGTGGCTTGGTAGCGGCAAGGGTGGTCTCGACTCCCCGCTCCGCCGCGCACTTCTCGCAGAGATGGAGCTCACGCACACCGCTCTTCTCCACTTCGGTAAGCCGGATTACCGCCCCGCCCTCCTTGCAAAGGTCGCAGACCATCAGACGACGACCTCGGTGAGATCGGTCGGCGCCAGCTTTCCGTTCTCCAGCAGCAACACACGGTTGGCGCGTGCGGCGAGGGACCGGTTGTGTGTTACGACGACCATTCCGATCTCCAGGTCGTTGACCACCTCGGTGAGCAGGTCGTGGAGCATTTCGCCGTTCTCGCGGTCGAGATTGCCGGACGGCTCGTCCGCGAGCAGGATGCCCGGATCCATCGCCAGGGCGCGAGCGACAGCGGTGCGCTGCTGTTCTCCGCCGGAGAGCTCGCCCGGGCGGTG
>JACCRL010000017.1 GCA_013813605.1 Gemmatimonadaceae bacterium | reverse complement strand
ACCATTACAAGCGGATCAACGCCACGTCGGGCAAGGAAGACGACGTAGAGCTGGACAAGTCCAACATCCTGCTCATCGGACCGACAGGCGTCGGCAAAACTCTGCTTGCCCGGACACTGGCGCGGATTCTGGACGTTCCCTTCACCATCGCGGACGCGACGACGCTTACCGAGGCCGGGTACGTCGGTGAGGACGTGGAGAACATTCTCGTGCGCCTGCTCCAGGCAGGTGACTTCAACGTCGCCGAATGCGAGCGCGGAATCGTCTACATAGACGAGATTGACAAGATCGCCCGGAAATCGGAGAACCCCAGCATAACGCGGGACGTGTCGGGCGAAGGCGTGCAGCAGGCGCTTCTCAAGATCATCGAGGGTACGATCGCCTCCGTCCCGCCCCAGGGCGGACGGAAGCATCCGCAGCAGGAGTACATCCAGCTCAACACCAAGGACATCCTGTTCATCTGCGGCGGGGCGTTCGACGGGCTGGAAAAGATCATCGAGGCCCGGACCGGGCGCCGGCAGATCGGCTTCAACAA
Organism: Gemmatimonadaceae bacterium; assembly: GCA_013813605.1. GTDB lineage: Bacteria > Gemmatimonadota > Gemmatimonadetes > Gemmatimonadales > Gemmatimonadaceae > UBA4720. Next base: position 3,299 of record JACCRL010000017.1, on the reverse strand, counting down.
TGCGGGCCGGAACCAGGTCGCGGACCTGAACAAGATCTTTGCCGAAGTCGAGCCGGCGGACCTTCTCCGCTATGGCCTCATTCCGGAACTTGTCGGCCGGTTGCCGGTGACGGTCGCTCTCGAAGGCCTCGACGAGGAGGCGCTCGTCCGCATTCTGAAGGAGCCAAAGAACGCGCTTACCAAACAGTATGTGAAGCTGTTCGGGCTTGAGGACGTCAAGATTACGTTTGACGAGGCCGCTCTTGGTGCCATCGCGCAGAAGGCGCTCAAGCGTGGCACCGGCGCACGTGGCCTTCGCGCGATTCTCGAGGAAGTGCTGATGGAGGTCATGTTCGACCTGCCTGGTCGTGAGGATGTCGTCGAGGTGAAGGTGACCGAGTCGTGCATCACCAACGGCACCCAGCCGCTGCTCGAGATCTCTCCGATGCGGAGAAAGAAGGAAGCCTAGGCTCCAGCCCGTGCCGCAAATCTTTCAGCGGGACAACGAGAGCATCCCCACCTCGGACCGCATACCGGTCCTGCCGCTGCGCGACGTGGTGATTTTTCCGTACGTCGTGATACCGCTGCTCGTCGGCCGCCCCGCATCGCTGGCGGCGATCGAGGCCGCGGTCGCCGAGGACAAGATCGTTCTCCTCGTGTCGCAAAAGGATGGCGAGAAGCAGGAGCCGGCTTCGGCGGACCTGCATCGTACCGGCGTGATCGGGCGCGTGGTCCAGGTGAGCAGGCTGCCGACGGGCACGACGAGGGTGCTGGTCGAGGGAATCGCCCGCGCCCGCATTACCCGTTTCATACCGTCGGCGACGTTGCTCCGCGCGGCGGCGGCTCCCCTTCCCTTTACCCGGCCAGAGGAGCCCGATCCCGCCACAGAGGCGCTGGCGCGGCGGGTCATGCATTCCTTCGAGGAGTATGTCGGGCTGCACCGCCGCATTCCCGCCGAGATCGTGGCGATTCTCCAGAGCACGGAGTCGGTCGAGCGGCAGGCGTTCGGCATCGCCGCTCACGTCGCCGTGCGCTTCGAGCTGCGGCAGACGCTGCTCGAGGCCGACACGCTCAAGCAGCTCCTCGAGATGCTCGGCGAGCTGCTCACCGGGGAGATCGACCTGCTGCGTCTCGAGCGGAAGATCGACGACGATGTTCGCGGGGCGATGTTCCAGAACCAGCGTGAGTTCTACCTCCAGGAGCAGCTGCGTGTCATCCACCGCGAGCTGGGGGAGGAGGATTCGGACGACTTCACCGAGCTCGAGGCGCAGGTGAAGAAGAAGGCGCTGCCGGCGGCGGTAGAGGAGCGGACGCTCAGAGAGCTGCGGAAGCTCAAGCGGATGTCGCCGATGTCGCCCGAGTTCACCGTCGCGCGCAACTTCGTCGACTGGATCGTTGCCATTCCGTGGACCGAGCGCACCGACGAGATGCTCGATGTCGGCCACGCCCGTGGAATCCTCGATGCCGACCACTACGGGCTCGAAGAGGTAAAGGACCGCATTCTCGACTTCATCGCCGTGCTGTCGCTCGTCGGCCGGCTCGACGGACAGATACTGTGTCTCGTCGGTCCTCCGGGAGTCGGCAAGACATCGCTCGGCCGCTCCATCGCCCGCGCGCTCGGGCGGAAGTTCGTCCGCATGGCGCTGGGCGGCGTGCGCGACGAAGCCGAGATTCGCGGCCACCGCCGTACCTACATCGGTTCGATGCCGGGGCGCATCATCCAGGCGATGCGGCGCGCCGAGGTCGTGAATCCGGTGATTCTCCTCGACGAGGTGGACAAGCTCGGCCAGGATTTCCGCGGCGATCCTGCATCGGCGCTGCTCGAGGTTCTCGATCCCGAGCAGAACACGGCGTTCAACGACAATTATCTCGAGGTCGACTACGATCTCTCGCAGGTCCTGTTCATCACGACCGCGAACTCGCTTGCCGGAATCCCCGAGCCGCTGCGCGACCGAATGGAGATTCTTCGCATCGCCGGCTACCTCGACCACGAGAAGCTGGCAATCGCCCGCCAGTACCTCGTGCCGCGCCAGATCGAGGCGAACGGGCTCAAGGTGAGCGAGGTCGTGCTCGAGAGCGACGTGCTGCCGACGATCATGCGCGGATACACGCGTGAGGCGGGAGTGCGCGAGTTCGAGCGGCGGATTGCGCGCGTGACGAGGAAGATCGCGCGCCGGCGCGCCGAGCTGCCGGCCGGGACCGGTGATGTCGTGCAGACGGTGCGCGCCGCCGACCTGAAGGAGCTGCTCGGCATGGCGCCGTTCGATCCCGACGATACGTCGCTCGAGGACAAGGTCGGCGTCGCGTCGGGGCTCGCCTATACATCGGTCGGGGGAGAAGTGCTCGAGATCGAGGTCAGCGTCGTGAAGGGACGCGGCAAGGTCCAGCTCACCGGCACGCTCGGCGACGTGATGAAGGAATCCGCCAGCGCGGCGCTGTCGTACGCGCGGGCACGCGCACGACCGCTCGGCATCGAGACGGATTTCCACCGCACCCGCGACATCCACATTCACATGCCGGCGGGTGCCACGCCCAAGGACGGACCGTCGGCCGGCATCGCCATAGCGACGGCGGTGGTCAGCGCGCTCACCGGCGTGCCGGTGCGCGGCGACATCGCAATGACAGGAGAGATCACCCTACGCGGGCGCGTGCTGCCGATCGGTGGACTGAAGGAGAAGTCGGTTGCGGCGCACCGGAACAAGGTCAGCGACGTGATCATCCCTCATGGGAACGCCCGTGACATCGAGGAGCTGCCCGAGGAGGTGCGAGCGACGGTGCGCTTCCACCCGGTGAAGACGATGGACGAAGTGCTGGCGATCGCACTGCGACCCGCCGTCGCCGCGGCAACATCGGCCGGCGAGCCACTCTACGACGTGGCGACCACGCATTGATGTCCGAGGCTCCGGCGAGTGACCCGCTCGTTATACGGAGCCTCGAATTCATCGGCGGGATGGGTGAGATGGAAGGCTGGCGTCCCGAGAGCAGCCTTCCCGAAGTGGCGTTCGCCGGACGGTCGAACGTCGGCAAGTCGTCGCTGCTCAACGCGCTGGTGCGCCGCAAGTCTTTTGCGCGGGTCAGCAAGACTCCGGGGCGGACGCGCGAGATAAATTTCTTTCGCATCAACGGTCGTTTCGTGCTGGTGGATCTGCCCGGTTACGGCTACGCAAAGATCTCGAAGGATCGAAAGGCGGAATGGAAGCCGATGATCGAGAGCTACCTGCGCCGAACCACGCAGCTGCGCGGCATCGTGCTGCTGCTCGACGTCCGCCGCAAGCCAACCGACGACGACCGCGCGATGCTGGATTTTCTCGCCGAGCTCG
>JACCRL010000013.1 GCA_013813605.1 Gemmatimonadaceae bacterium | reverse complement strand
CGAGCTCGGCGTTAGCCTTCTCCAACTCCGTCGTCTTTCGGGCCAGCTCGTCGCGAAGGGCGATTACTTCCTCTTCACGGGATCGGGGCTCGGGGTGGCGCGGTCCGCTCGCCGGCGACGCCGTCGTGAGGCGCGGTCCGCTCGCCGGCGACGGCGTCGTGAGGCGCTGCACCTCGGCGACGACGGCCGTTCGCTTGAGCACACCGGCCTCCTGCACGTACCACCCGGTCGAATCGGCGGCGATATAGGCATCGAGGCCTGAGATGCCGGCAGCGAGGGACCCCGACTTGTTGTTGGGATCGAGCCGGTACAATGCGCGCCAGAAGAGAATCTCCCTCCCCTCGCGGCTGCCCGAGTTTCTCTCCGAATACTGCGTCAGAAGCCGGTCCGCCGATCGATAATCCCCGCCCTTCACGAACTGCCGCGCCTCGGCGAGCGTGGAATTCCAGTCGCGCCGCGACGAGCTTTCCGGTCGCGGGACGCGCGAACAACCGGCGACAACCGTGATCAGGATCGCGATCAGACAAATTCTCATGCTACTCCCTTACCGGGCGATGAGTCACGGCGCCTCTTGTTCATCGGCGGCTCGGTCGGCAGAGCCACCAGGAAGGTGGTGCCGATACCGACCTCGCTCTCCACGGTTATCCGGCCGCCGTGTGCCTCGACTATTTCCTTCGCAATCGCCAGGCCGAGGCCGGTACCCTTTGTCGCCGCCTTCGCCTGGTTGTCGGCCTGGTAGAACTTCTGGAAGATCGCGGGAAGCTGATCCCTGGCGATTCCGGCACCCGTGTCCATTACTGTGATCGTGACGATGTCCCGGGCGCAACTCACCGAGAGCGTCACTTCACCGCCGCGCGGCGTGAACTTGAACGCATTGGACAGAAGATTCCCCAGCACCTCGTTGATCCGGTCCTCATCCCAGTGCGCGGTTGCGGGCAGCGACTCGTCGCGGCAGATCGAGAACCTGATTTCACGCTGCAGCGCAAGCACCGAAAACGACGACTCGAGGTTATGGAACAGGCGCTGGAGGTCCACGTGCCGCACGTCCAGCTTGCCGCCGCTCGCCTCGAACCGGCTGATGTCCAGCAGGCGTTTCACGAGGCGGGTCAGAGAGTTTGCCTGCTTGGTGAGGGTGGCGAGGACCTCGCCCTGTTTCGGATTCACCTCACCGTAGATGCCTTCCCGGAGTAGCTCCAGGTACCCGACGATGACGTTGATCGGCGTCTTGAGCTCGTGCGAGGCGACCGAGACGAACTCCCCGCGCAGTCGCTCGAGCTCGGAGAGCTGGCGCGCCATGGTGCGGTAGCTGAGGGCGAGCCGGCCGAACTCGTCGTGCCTTTCCGTAGACAGCGAAAGCTGCTGCGACAAATCTCCATCGGCGATTGCCTGCATGCCGCGGTCGAGCTCACGCACGGGCCCGCTTATTGATCTCATCAGCCAGAAGGCGATGAGCGTCGCGACGAGAAGGGCGACAGGCAGCGCGCCGGCGGCGAGCACTTCGGCGTCACGCGTGGCGGTGGTCGCTTCCTCGACCCGGATGCGAGTGCGGTTGCGCAGCGTCGTCGCGGTCGTCGCGAGTACGCTGTCCACGGACGCAATCGCGGGGCGGCTCTGCTCCGAGGAAATACGTTCCGCGTCCGCGCTCTGTCCGCGAACCGCTGCCGCATATTCCTCGCGCGTCGAGCGGCGAAGCGATTCCATCGACTCCCGGATTCTGGCGGCGGGAAGGTCGAGGTTGTAGTTATCCAGTGAATCCGTGAACGCAATGAGCCCGTCGATGTGCTGCTCCATGCGCCGCGCGCTGGGTTCGTCGTGCACGAACAGCAAAGCATCTTCCGCATTACGTGTATCGTCGGTCCGCTCGCGAAACGAGCCAAGCAGCAGCGAAGCCGCAAACTCGCGGTCGCGGAGGAGACGGGTCGTCGTACGAAGCTCCTCGAGCGACTTGATCGCCATGAGCAGTGGTATGACGAACACGAGCGCGATGGCGAGCAGGCCCCAGCCGAGGCGGGCGCGCAGCGTCATGTAAGCTCGATGGTCGAACGGGCAGCAGCCACTGTCACCAGGTAAAACCCCTTATTCTCGTATAGCCGCGCTCCACATGATCGCGAGGGCAGGAAGATACCAGCCTCGTGTAACGCGGGGAACGGGTTGCGGGCGAGCCCGTCGCGAAATTTTACACCTGCCCGCCCGGTTGGTCCCGGGCTTGTTGACACTCTCCTGAGGGCGGTCTAGCTTGCCGCCGCAGCGCCACTCCCCCTTAATCCGATGACGATTCCTCATTCTCGCATTGCGGAGCTCCCCGCTCACGCCGGGACAACCGTTCGCGTACGCGGCTGGGTGACTCACCTCCGCTCGTCGGGCAAGGTTGCCTTCATCGTGCTCCGTGACGGCAGCGGGCTCCTTCAGGCGGTTCTGGTGAAGAATGCCGTTGCACCCGAGACGTGGGAGCGGTTCTCCCAGCTCACGCAGGAGACCTCAGTCGAGATTACGGGCGAAGCGCGCCCCGATGCGCGCGCTCCCGGCGGATTTGAGCTTGGCGTCAGCGAGCTCACCATCTACGGGCCGAGCCCGCTCGACTATCCCATCCAGCCGAAGGAGCATGGTGTCGACTTCCTGCTCGACAACCGCCACTTCTGGCTGCGGAGCCCGCGCCAGCGCGCGATCGCCCGCATCCGGCACGAGGCGGAGCAGGCAATTCGCGACTTCTTTTACGAGCGCGATTTCACGCTCGTGGACACGCCCATTCTCACCGCCGCCATCGGCGAGCGAAGCGGCCTGTTCTCGACGGAGTATTTTGACGAGGGAACCGCATACCTGGCCCAAACCGGACAACTCTACGGCGAGGCGGCGGCTGCGGCTTTCGGAAAGATCTATTGCTTTGGTCCGACGTTTCGCGCGGAAAAATCGAAAACGAGACGCCACCTAACCGAGTTCTGGATGGTGGAGCCCGAAGTCGCGTTCAACGATTCGGATGCCAACATGCGCCTGCAGGAGGAATTCGTCTCTTACATCGTCGCGCGCTGCCTCGAGCGGCGCCGCCCCGAGCTCGCTGAGCTGGAGCGCGACGTGTCGAAGCTCGAAAGCGTGAAGCCGCCCTTCCCGCGGGTCGATTACACCGACGCGGTGAAGATCCTGCAGGGGAAGGGGAGCACCGTCCAGTGGGGCGACGATCTTGGCGCGGAGGACGAAGCGCTGCTCGTCGAGGGGTACGACCGTCCTATCTTCGTGTTCAACTATCCGAAGGAGGCGAAGGCCTTCTACATGAAGGAAAACCCCGCCGATCCACGCACGGTGCTCTGTGACGACTGCCTTGCGCCCGAAGGCTATGGCGAGATCATCGGTGGCTCTCAGCGCGAGGACGATCACGACAAGCTGCTGCAGCGTATCCACGAGGAGAAGCTCCCTGTAGACGCGTACGGCTGGTACCTCGACCTCAGAAAGTACGGCACCTTCGTGCACGCCGGCTTCGGCCTTGGGCTGGAGCGGACGGTGGGGTGGATCTGCGGAACGCCGCATATACGGGAAACGATTGCTTTCCCGAGGATGATGAACAGGCTGCGACCCTAGGTACGGAAAAGCATACCGGAAGCGCTAATCAGCGCGCTCTTCGCGCTTCGCCTCGTCCCACAGCTCGTCGAGCGCGGACAGCCCGGCGGAATCCATTGCCAGCCCGCGCTCCCGCGCGAGCTCTTCAATTCGCTGAAATCTCCGCTCGAACCTGGCGTTCGCCTTGTCGAGCGCGAGGGACGAATGCACTCCTGCCTTGCGACAGAGATTGACGACCGCGAAGAGCAGGTCGCCGAG
>JACCRL010000008.1 GCA_013813605.1 Gemmatimonadaceae bacterium | reverse complement strand
GCCCTCACCCAGGCGGAGATCGACAGCGGCTTCACGCTTTTCGGTCTCGATTTTTTCCGTCAGACCACCAACGTGTTCGAAGCAAACCTCCCGGGCCCTGTGGATGCCGGCTACCGCATTGGACCGGGCGACCGACTGGTACTCATTCTTACCGGTGATGTAGAGCAGTCTTACCCCCTCGAAGTCACGCGCGAGGGGTTCGTGATCATCCCGACGGTCGGCCAGCTCTGGGTCAACAATCTGTCACTGGCAGATCTCGAGAACGTTCTTTATACGCGACTCGGCCGGGTATACTCTGGCGTAAGAAGAGGCGCGGGCGCGACAACGCGTTTTTATATCACTCCGTCACGCGTCCGCAGCAATCAGATTTTTGTCGTCGGCGACGTCCTGCGTCCTGGCAGTTTTCGCATCTCCAGTCTGGCCACCGCGCTGACCGCCCTCTACGCCGCACGCGGTCCAACTGACAACGGGAGTTTGCGCGCCGTTCAGATCAGGCGTGGTAGCACCCGCGTCGCGACCCTCGACGTGTACGACTATCTACTGAACGGCAACTCAGCGAACGACATCAGGATGGAGACGGGTGACCGCGTCTTCGTGCCCGTTCACGGACCGCGAGTCCGGATCGTTGGGGAGATAACGCGCCCCGCCACCTACGAGATCCTGCCTGGCGAAACGCTCGCGGATGCGCTTCGATTTGCCGGGGGGTTCACCGCCACCGCCGCTCGTCAGCGGGTGCAAATCGAGCGAATCGTTCCCCCAGCCCAGCGCGCGCTGGGTGGCAGGGATCGAATCGTCACCGATGTCGTCTCCGACCAGTTTCAGACGGGGACGGGCCCGGCGCTGCCATTGGAAAATGGCGACGTGATCCGTGTCTTTACTATTGCCACCAGAGTTCGCAACCGCATTTCGGTGCTCGGGAACGTCTGGGCGCCCGGCTCCCAGGGTCTCTCGGCGGGGATGCGCATCTCGGACGCCCTACGGCTCGCCGGAGGCGTCAAGCCCGACGTGTTCCTGGGCCAGGTTCTCATCACGCGCATGAACCCGGACTCGACAAAGATCCAGCTTCGGGCGGCGCTGAGGGACACCGCTAATAACGTCGTCAATGACCTGCCACTCAAGGAAGACGACGAAATCCGCGTTTTCTCGACGTCGGAGTTCCGTCCGACCCGGTACGTCGCGATCAACGGTGCGGTGCAGAACAGCGGACAGTTTCCTTTCCGCGATGGCATGACGGTGCGCGACCTGGTGCTTCTCGCCGGTGGCCTGGAGCAGAGTGCCTATCTCAACGAGGCCGAAGTTGCACGCCTCCCCGAGACGCGCGCGGGCGGCGTCACGGCGCGCACTTTCCGCGTGCCGCTCGACTCCAGTTATATCTTCGAACGTGGGCCCAATGGGGAGTACCTCGGACCCCCGGGACTGCCGGCTCCTTCCGGACCCTCCGCTGAAATCGTCGTCAAACCGTACGACAATGTGCTGATCCTGCGCCAGCCGAACTGGGAGCTGCAGCGGACCGCAGTTGTTACGGGCGAGGTACGGTTTCCGGGCCGCTATTCTCTGCGCACGAAGACCGAGCGCATCACAGATCTCATTAAGCGCGCGGGCGGCCTCACACCGGACGGTTATGCGAATGGAGTGACGTTTTACCGCACCCGCGGCAAGGTTGGCCGCATCGGCATCGAGCTTCCGGAAGTTCTGAAGGACGCCAGGTCGCCGGATAACCTGCCGCTGGTCGACGGTGATTCGGTTTTCATTCCGCGCTACAACGCGGTGGTGAACGTAACGGGGGCGGTCAATTCGCCGGTTTCCGTCACGTATGTGCGCGGGCAGCCGCTCGACTATTACATCAGGGCCGCCGGCGGACCCGCTGTAAAGGCTGATGTGAGCCGCGCGTATGTCACTCAGCCGAACGGGAAGGTGGATGCGCGCGCAAAGCATTTCCTCATTCCCGATTCGTCCCCTAATCCTGAAGCGGGCAGTACCGTCTTTGTTCCCGAGCGCGAAGCGGGTGACAGGCCTCCCGGAATTCTCGCCAGCGCGGGCTCGATTGCGCAGATTCTCGCCACGCTTGTGACGGTAATCATCGCGTTGCGGCGGTAGCGCAAGCACGGACTTTCGGGGACGCGGTGAACTGGAACCGTGCCCCGGCGGCCTCTATAATTTCCGGACGATGATCAGCCCGACTGTATTTTTTTCAAAGCTGCTGTGCCATTGACACCGGCGGGCGTTTCCGAGAGGACGGAACGGCCGCTCACGTTCGGCGTGTGGGTCGCGGGAATCATCAGACGCTGGCCACTTGTGTTCAAGGTGATGGTCCTTGTGCTCATCGCAGCCTCCATCGGAGCAGTGTTGATTCCGCCTGCTTACCGGGCCCACGCGTCCTTTGTCGCGAATACCTCCTCCGCTTCCAAGATGGCGGGAGGGCTGGCGGGTACCGCGGGACTGGCGGGCCTTGCAAATCAGTTCGGATTTGGGTCGAGGGCAGACCCGTCAGAATCGCCGAACTTCTACGCAAAGCTGATCCAGAGCGACGAGCTCAGGCGGCGGCTGGTGCATTCCTATTTCCCGAATCCCCGTACGGCGAATTCACGGGACAGCGC
>JACCRL010000444.1 GCA_013813605.1 Gemmatimonadaceae bacterium | reverse complement strand
GCGTAAGACGCGACAGCCCGCGTCTGGACGTTGCTGGTGAGACAGATCTCCAGCCCGATACGCCGGTCGTTCACGTACTGGGTGAGATCCGGGTCTTCAATGAGCCGCGTTGCATGACCAAGCCGGTTGGCGCCACAGGCGTGCACGGCCTGGCGAACCGAGTCCGCGCCATCACCTTCTCCCGCGTGCACGGTGACGGCGAGATTGTTGTCCCGTGCGAACGCGAATGCGGGCGCGTGGGCGGTTGCCGGATTTCCCTTTTCTCCGCCAGCGAGATCGAATGCGACGACCCCCCTGTCCTTGAACGCAACGGCGAGACGAGCCATCTCGAGTGACTGCTCGGGCGGATTATTTCTCAGTCCGCAGACGATGAAGCGGCCCCTGATGCCGAAATCCGTTTCGGCGCGGCGCAATCCGCGGAGCGGCGCTTCAACGGTCTCGTCGAGCGAAAGTCCGCCCGCCACATTGAGGATCGGAGCGTTCCGGATCTCGATGTAACGCACGCCATCGTTTGCGGCATCCTCTGCCAGCTCGTAGGCAATACGCTCCAGCGCATCCGCCGTCTGCATCACCGAAATGGTCGTCGCGAAGCGGCTCAGGTAGTCCTCGAGGTTTCGCGCGTCGCCCACGAGCATGTGTTGCGTGATTCCCGCTACGGAATCGTGGGGGAGCGCGACGCCGTACTCGCGCCCCAGCTCCACCAGCGTCGCGGGTCGCAGCGATCCATCGAGGTGGCAATGCAGCTCGGCCTTCGGCAGGCGACGCAGCTGATCCTTCGTTGGTATGCGGGACATTTACTCGAAGTGTGTGTCTGATTGCTCGTCAGCACTCGAACGTGCGCGGACGAGGCGGAAAATGGCGCCGTTGTGAACGGGAGCGGCGGGCGCGGCGGCAAGCCCGCGACTGTCGTTGATCTGTTTGTGTCCGCTGCGCACGAGCTCCGCTTCTTCCGAATTCCAGAGCGCGACCGCGTCGAGAACCGTTGCCGCGGCGGGAACGTCCACGGGCTGGGCGTTGACGTAAATGCGAACCGCGTCGCTCACCGCGCGACGGCGCTGATTCTGACTTCCGCGGGTGCCGTGATCGGCGCGGGCAAGGTGCCGAGGTACTCGATGAAAGCGTCGAGGTCCCTGATCGCGAGTGTCCGCGAGGCACTCGCGCGGCCGCCGGCATTGTATCCGCCACCGCCGGTAGCGAGAAAATCGTTGACGATGACGGTATAGCGTCGTGCGTCCGCCAGCGGCGAACCGTCGTTCATCGTCACAGAAACCAATCGCGACCCTTTCACCTGCAGCGAATCGTACGTTATGCGCATCCCGCTGACGTGGTCGTCGGGGCGGCCAGCGACCATCAGCTCGATCAGACCGCGCAGCTGCGCGCCCGTCATCGTCAATGACGTCAGCACGTTGCCGAACGGCTGCACCTCGAAGAGCGATCCGTAAGTGGCCACGCCCGCCCTGACGTCGGTCCTGATGCCGCCATTGTTCATGATCGCGACATCGCCCTTGCCCGCCCATCGCTGCGCGTCCGCGATCAGGTTTCCCAGCGGATACTGGTTACCCTGGCGCGTCAGTAGTCCGGGAAACGTGGCGATGCGCCTGTTCACCTGGCCAGCGACGCGCGACATCGCACGCGTAACTATTGCCTGCACGGCGGCGTGCGGCACGAGAGTGTCGGCGGAAAACTCCCGCACCTCCCTCCGCGCGGCGGCAGCCCCGACGCGTCCGCCGAGCGGGATGTCAAGGATGCCGATGGCGCGGCCACTCGAGAATGCCTGAAGGATCGGAATCCCGTTCACGACGGTGTTCACGAGCGAGTGCGTGTGGCCGCTGACGATCGCATCTATCCTGGTGGTCGTCTTGTTCGCCAGGTCGGCGATCTCACCGGTGCACTCGCCTGTGTTGCCGCGGTTGCAGAACGCACCGGCGTGCGCAACGACGACGACATAATCAGCGCCGCGTGCCCGCAGCACCTTCCCGATGCTGTCAACGATTGGCGCGGGGTCGTCGAAGCGAAGACCGACGACGTTGGACGAGCGCGTCTGAGTCGGGGTCGTGACTGTCGAGACGCCGATGATCCCGACCTTGACCGGGCCGCGCTGCACGATGGTGTCGTTTCGGATCCACTCGACATCGCGGCCATTGATGTAGCGCACGTTGGCGCCGAGTATGGCGTAGCGGGCCTGGCGCATGCGGGCACGGAGCGTGTCGACGCCCCAATCGAACTCGTGGTTCCCAAGGGCGGCGGCCGCGTAACCGATGGCGTCGTAGTACTCGACCACCGGTCGACCGAAGGCGAGGTTGGATGCCAGCGTCCCCTGGAACATGTCTCCGCCATCGAGCAGGAGCGTGACGCAGCGATCGGCGCACTCGCGCCTCGCACCATCGATCGCCGCCGCCACATAGGCAGCTCCCCCTCGTTTCACCCCCGCCCTGTCCGGCCGAGGCTCGAGGGCCCCGTGAAAGTCGTTGGTGCCGATGATTCTGAGGAAGCGCATTCCGGTCGGGAATGCGGGGGGAGCAACGCGCAGGGGCGTGGCGAGCGGTTGAGCACCGATGACCGGGATCGCCCCGGGGGCGGAGCCCCCGCCAGAGCCACGCACCAGCGACCAGTTGCGTTGAAAGAAATCCGACGAGCGGAGCGTACCGCGCCGCCTGACCTCGTCAATCAGGAGCTGCCTGATCTCCGTCTGCTTGTCGTAGACCAGGGGCGCATCACGCAGCATTGCGAATCCGCCGCCGCCCGTCTGCCGGTAGTTGTTGAGCGCCATTGTAAACGTATCCGCGTCGCGCACGGGCGCACCCTTGAACTCCAGCCTGGTAATGCGCGAGCCGATCGGACGGGAGACATCGATCACGTAGTCCACGCCGGAGACGATGTCGAAGTTGTAGCCGGGAATTTTCGGGTCGGCCTCGAGTGCGGCGCCGGGTGTCGAGACACTCCTATAGTAGCGGCTGCTGAACTCGAGATACTCGCGTAGCTGTTTTCCGGTGATGCGAACGGCGCGCAGCGTGTTGTCGTATGGGTAGAGCTGAGCAACCTGCGCGATCGTAATCGGTCCGGGTGTGATCGCTGCCTCGGTCGAAAAAGCGGCCGTCGATGCGAGGTCGGTGCCCGCCTCCCTGCGCTGTGTCTCGAGGATGAAGTCGATGAGCGGCGTGTCTTCCACGCGCGCCGTCGCCGCGCTCCATTCGTCCGCCGCAGTCCCGATCGTCGTAGTCACGTAGCTGACGGTTTCGCGGTGGCCGGCGTCCGTGACCGCGAGAATTCTGGCATCCTCGGCGTGTCCAGCCGCCTGAACGAGATCACTTCGTCCGGCGATGACACGGATTCCACCCGGCCCGCGTGTCACGGTCAAATGCGCAATGGCGACGCTCGTCGCCCAGTTCTTCGGCTGAACCAGCCGCGTCGTGCCGATGTCGGTTCCGCGCGACTCGCGGTGCGAATGCCCATACACGATGAGGTTGATGCCGGGGATCTCGCGGGCGAGCCGGCCAGCGACGTTCTCGCCCGGCAATCCGGTGGCGACAGTATCGTAGCTCGCCGGCTCGTTGAGCCCCGAGTGCACAGTGAGAAGAACGACGTCGGCACCGGCTTCGCGAACTTCCCGCACGGCCTCTCTCACTGCGGGAACGATGTCGCCAACACGCAGCCTGCCACGCACGTTCTCCGCATCCCAGACCATCACACCCGGTGTCGTCGCCCCAACGATGCCGACCTTGATTCCCTGCCGCTCGACGATCGTCCAGGCGCGGTAGGCATGAACGCCCGCCGGGTCGAGGCGGTAGGTATTGGCGGAGAGAAACGGGAATCGCGCCTGGCGCACCATGCTGTCGAGATATGGAACGCCAAAGTTGTACTCGTGATTTCCGATTGCGGCGGCGTCGTAGCCCATCGCATTCATCGCTGCCACGATCGGGTTGCTCCGGTCGGAGCGGACGCGTGCCGCGACATAGGCGAGCGGATTGCCCTGCAGCAGATCGCCCGCGTCCAGCAGAATGACCCGGCCGGGATTCGCCGCGCGCACGGAATCCACGATCGTCGCCGCGCGGGAAAGTCCGCGCCCCAACTCGGCGGTATTGCCGTAGTAATCCCAACCGCGAAGCCGCCCGTGCACATCGGTGGTCGCGGCGACGACGATGTCCACCGGCCCGGAAACGCTGCCCGCTCCCGGAGCCCCGGTGGCGCATGCGGAAAGAAAGATCGGCAGGACCGCGGCCCGCCAACGGCTCGACCCCCTGAATTGGGGCTTCGGAGTATGGTTCACGACGTAAAAGTAGCGTTCAGCCGCAAGGTTTGGCATTGTCACGAAGCTGTGACACTGGGCTCGGTTGACGCTTCCGCCGCTGTTCTGCCACGTTTAGGTATGAATCAGCAGGCAGTTGTCGCGGAACGCGTCCTCGTCGTCGATGACGAGCCGGATATCGTCGCACTCGTAGCGTACCACCTCGCAAAGTCCGGGTACAAGGTTTCGACGGCAGCGAGCGGCCAGGAGGCAATCGACCAGGCGCGCGCCGAGAAGCCGGCAGCGGTCATCCTCGATCTCATGCTCCCCGACATGTCAGGCTTCGACGTACTCTCCAAGCTCCGCGACGACGAATCGACGAGGAACGTCGCCGTGTTGATGCTCACCGCCCGCCGTGACGAGCCGGATCGCATCCGCGGACTGTCGCTGGGCGCGGATGATTACCTGACCAAGCCGTTCAGCCCGCAGGAGCTTGTGCTTCGCATCAACGCAATCCTGCGCCGCCTCTCCGCCGGCAAGGGCGCAGCAAGCGAGGTGCTGAAGATCGGCGCGCTGCGCATCGACAAGAGCGCGCACCGTGTTACGGTCGGGGACCAGGACATCGATCTCACCGCCACCGAGTTCAAGCTCCTGCTCCTGCTCGCCGAGCGGCGCGGACGCGTTCAGGCGCGCTCGCACCTGCTGCAGCTGGTGTGGGAGGCGGCGCCCGACATTCAGACAAGAACGGTCGACATGCACGTGCAGCGGCTGCGCGCCAAGCTCGGCGCCGCGGGAGAGCTCATCGAGACAGTGCGAGGATTCGGATACCGGATTAATTCCGGGCATCCGCGCGGCGCGTGAAGCTCGCGCACCGGCTCCTCCTCTATTCCTTCAGCGTAATAACCGTATTGGTCCTCGTCGTCGTCGGCATCCTCGACCGCCGACTGGGCGTGCGGGTGTCCGAGGAGATACGCAACGAGCTGACGCGCGAAGCGAGGTTCGTCGCCGTGCAGTGGACGGCAGCAACGCAGGCCGATGAGTTTGCCGACATCGCTGGATCAGCCCTTGGACACCGTGTCACCCTGATCGCACCTTCAGGCGTCGTTGTCGGCGATTCGGAGTTTGACGGCGAGGCGCTCAGCAGGCTGGAGAACCACCGCAACCGTCCCGAGGTGCTTGGCACCGCGAACGGCAAGCCTGGATTCGCACGCCGCATGAGTCCGTCCAAGGGCGACGAGGAGCTGTACGTAGCGGTGCCCACCGCGCTTGGCGTGGCGCGCGTATCGGTCGGCACCAAGACCGTTGACCAGATTTTCAGCGGCGCGCGGCGTGATGTGATCGGAGCAGGCCTTGTCGCACTGACGCTGGCGATGCTCCTGTCCGTTGTGTTCGCCCGCAGCATCTCGAGCCCGATAACGGGACTTCGGGATGTCGCCCGCGCGATGGCCGATCATGATTTCTCACGGCCCGTGGTGAAGGCTCCCGGCGAGGTCGGCGAGCTCGCCCGCACCCTGCACCAGCTTTCGTCACAGATCGAAGGACTCGAGAACATGCGCCGGGATTTCGTCGCCAACGTTTCTCACGAGCTGCGGACACCGCTTACTATCGTCGGCGGGTTCGCCGAAACGCTCGTCGAGGACGACCCGCCCGCCGCGGCGCGCAGGGAATTCGCGGGCATGATCCTCTCTAACACCCGCCGCATGCAGCGGATCGTCGACGAGCTGCTCGATCTCTCAAAAATAGAGTCCGGCGGCTGGATTCCCGAGCCGACTCACCTGGAGATCGCCGGGATCGCCGAAGAGGTGGCGGGCGCCAGCCGCGCTGCCGCCGGCGCAAAGGGGATCTTTCTCCAGGTCGCCATCTCCGCCGCTGCATCCCAGGTCTACGCCGACCGTACCGCCCTCCGTCACATACTCGGTAACCTCGTCGAAAACGCGGTCAGGCATACCTCGACGGGCGCGGTGACGATCTTCTCGGAAAGCGACGGCAAGTGGGTGACGGTTGGAGTGACCGACACCGGCGAAGGCATCCAGCCCGAGCACCTCCCGCGCATCTTCGAGCGTTTTTATCGGGCCGATAAGGGCCGGGGGCGCGACCAGGGCGGCACCGGCCTCGGCCTCGCCATCGTCCGCCATATGACCGAAGCCCACGGCGGAAGGGTTGCTGCCGAAAGCACCCCCAGGGCCGGCACGACGATCCGGGCCAGCTTCCCGCCCAGCACCCGCAACCCCCAGATGACGCTGCCAGGACTGTGACAGCATTGTTGCATTTCCGTAGTCGC
>JACCRL010000394.1 GCA_013813605.1 Gemmatimonadaceae bacterium | reverse complement strand
TCGCACGGCTCCGGCGCGCGTGCTCGACGCCGTGGAGCATCGAGAACACGGCGAGCACGAGTCCGCCGATGAAGGCGGCGAGAAATACGATGCGGAGAGTCAGACTCGATCAGGCCCCGAGATAGTTCCTGAACCAGGCGATGGTCGCAGGCCACGCTGCAATCGTGAGCCCGTGCGCTGTAATCATCGTTCACTCTTCCCGTTCTGATCGTATTGCCCAAAGCACGCAGCCATGAAACGTCCGACGCGACGCTCAGCGTAATAAACAGGCTTCCACGGAACACGGCCAGCCACGAAACCGGCGTGACCGCCGCGCGCGACGAACTCGATCTCCAGCAACGGATTGCGCGCTGCCGCGGCTCGCACTTTGTTGAGAACCTCTCGTGGCAGCATCGGGTCGTCGACAGCGCTTAATAGTAGCGTTTTGAGCCTAATGTCCGGCAACGACCCGATCGAGCTGGCGCGCTGGTAGTAATCGGCAGCGTCGCGGTAACCGTGCAGGGGCGCGGTGACGAGGTTGTCGAAATCCTCGAGGGTCCTGATCCCGGCCAGGTCCGTAGTGCCGGCGAGATCAGGAAACGTCATGCGCTTCGCGGCGGTCTTCCGCAGCAACGACTTGATGAAGTAGCGCTGATATACCGCCGAGAATCCGCTCCCTATTCTCCGCGACGAGCGCTGCAGGTCGAATGGGACGGACACGGCAGCCGCGGCCCTGAGCTGGTGCGGAAGGTCCGCGCCGCGCTCGCCGAGGAACCGGAGCGTGACGTTGCCCCCGAGCGAGACACCCACGATCCCTATCGGCGAGCGCGGGAACTCGGCAACGATGCGATCGAGAGCGAAAGAAATGTCCGTGGTCTCCCCTGAATGATAAAAGCGGCGTGTCCTGTTCATCTCGGTTCCGCACGACCGGAACACGAGCAGGTCGGCACCCCACTTTCTGCGCGCGGCTTCACCAAGCAGGCCCTGTGCGTAGTGAGAGCGTACGGTTCCCTCCAAGCCGTGCAGCAGCAGCAATCGCGGCGCGTCCGCTGGCGCGGAAAGCCGGTGGATCTCAAGAAAATCGCCATCGGGCGTGTCCCAGCGCAGGAGCGACGCGGGTACAGGAACGCGGCGCCGGAACAGCTTTCCCCAAAGCGTCTGCAGGTGACCGCCCGGAATCCACCACGCGGGCGTGTAGATTAGTTCATCGCTGCCGAACGGGCTTTCAGTCATTCATCGCGGGATCGCACGGCACCAAAGTGGAAGTCCAGATATTCGGGGTGAAAAAGAGCGCGGAAACCAGAAAAGCCCTGCGGTTCTTCGCCGAGCGGCGCATCAAGACGCATTTTGTCGACCTGTTGGAGCGTGCGGCCTCGCTCGGCGAGCTGCGCCGCTTCGCGCAGAAGTTCGGTGCCGCGCAGCTGGTGGACAAGGAATCAAAGCGGTTCGAAGAGCTCGGACTGCGCTACACGCAGCTTTCGGACGAACGCTGGCTGCAGAAGCTGGCGGATGAGCCGCTGATCCTCAAAATGCCGCTCGTGCGACAGGGGAATCTGCTCACTATCGGCGCAGGCGAATCTCAATGGCGGGAATGGATCGGGAAATGACGTTCAGAGTTCTCGTAACTGATGAGATCGACCCGGAAGGCGTGGCGCTTCTCTCTGCCGAATCCGCGCTAACGGTGGACGAAGTACCGACGCTCCCGAAAGACGAACTTCTCGCGCGCATCGGTGACTACGACGCGATCGTCGGTCGGAGCGCGACGCGGATCTCGGCCGAGTTGCTACAGGCAGGAAAGCGGCTCAAGGTCGTTGGCAGGGCGGGGGTCGGGGTGGACAACATCGCCCTCGATGTGGCCACCTCGCTCGGCATCGCCGTCATCAACGCCCCGGCGGGGAACACGATCGCCGTCGTCGAGCTTTTCTTCGGGGCGGTGATAGCGCTGCTGCGGCACATCCCGCGCGCCGACAGCTCGATGCGCACCGGCCGTTGGGATCGTTCCACACTGCTCGGCTCGGAGCTCAAGGGCCGCACACTCGGCATCGTCGGACTGGGAAGGATCGGGAGCGAAGTCGCGACGCGCGCGCGAGCCTTCGGCATGGAGGTGATCGCCTACGACCCCTACATCGCGGAATCGCGCTTCGAGTCTCTCCGCGTGCGGAGGACGAACACGCTCGACGCCCTGCTCGATGAATCCGATATCCTCACCATTCACACGCCGCTGACGGACGAGACCACCGGCATGGTCGGACGGAAGGAGCTGGCGCGGCTCGCCTCGCGCTCGGTGGTCGTCAACATGGCGCGCGGAGGCATCGTCGACGATGTCGCTCTCTTCGACGCATTGCGCGGAAACACCCTCGCTGGCGCGGTCGTGGATGCATTCGAGAAGGAACCGCTTCCCGCCGATCACCCACTGCGCGTGCTTCCCAACGTTCTTCTCACTCCGCACATCGGTGCGTCCACGGCGGAAGCGCAGCGGAACGTGGCCGTCGATGTCTGTGTCGCGGTGCGCGATGCCCTGCTGAGCGGCGAGCTCTCCCGCTCGATCAACGTCGCCGATGTCGGCGGAGAATGGGCTGATGTGCAGCCGGGCCTCATCCTCGCGCGGCGGGCTGCGGCGGTTGCCCGCGCGATCCTTGCGGCGCAGGGGATGCGCGCGGTCCAGCGCATCGACGTTCGCTCCGGGAGCGCGCTCGCCGGTTCGCGCGCCGCGCTGCTCGCGTCGGCGGCGCGGGGAGTTCTCGAGGGCGCCGTCGAGCAGGAGCGCCTCAACCTGATCAATGCGCGCTCCATGGCCGAGGCACGCGGGATCGAGCTGTCGGTAACCGAGACGGCGACGCAGGAAAATCCATACGGGGTAGAAGTCCGGCTTAGCGGGGGAATGCAGGAGATCGCCGTCGGCGGCAGCGCGCAGCCGGGAAGCTCGACGCGACTCACGCGCATCGGCGCCTTTCACGTCGACGTGCAGCCGCGCGATACGCTGATCATCCTCACCAACAACGACGTTCCGGGCGTCATCGGCCGTGTCGGCACGCTGCTCGGCGCCGCTGGAGTGAACATCGCCGAGTACCATCAGGCACGTCTCGCTCAGGGCGGGCAGGCGCTGGCGGCAATCTCGGTCGATGGAGACGTAAGCGAAGCAATCCGGAACAAGCTGCTCGAGCTGCCCGAGGTGCTGTCGGCTTCCGTAGTCTGCTTTCAGCCAGGATGAGCGCGGAAATCGCGCGCGATCCCGGGATTCGCGCGGCGTACGAGACGGATGCGTCGGGCGTTCATCTCGTTCCCGAGGGAGTCGCGCGTCCGGAAAGCGTTGAAGAAGTCGTCGAGATCATGCGCGAGGCCGCCGCCGGCAAGACCGGCGTGACGTGTGCGGGAGCGCAGACGAGCACGACAGCCGCCTCCATCACCGATCGCGGCATCCTGCTCTCACTCCGCTCATTCGATAAAATCGGCGAAGTCGATCGGGAAGCCCGCTTGATGCGCGTGCGACCGGGAGCACTGCTCGGAGCGATAAAGCGGGCCGCGGCCGCGGAAGGACTTCTCTTCGCGCCGGACCCGACCAGCGAGGAAGAGTCCACCATCGGCGGGGCGATCGCATGTAACGCATCGGGTGCACGGACATTCAGGTACGGCGCAACGCGTCGTCACATCCGCGCCCTCAAGGTCGTGCTCGCGAGCGGTGACGTGGTCCAGCTGCGCCGCTCCGAGCTGGAAAAGAACACCGTCGGCTATGCGTTCGCGCACGATCCGATCGACTGGTTCATCGGCAGCGAGGGAACTCTCGGCGTCGTCGTCGAGGCGGAGCTGTCGCTGCTGCCGCTGCCAGCCCGCGTGGTAGGTCTTGGCATCCCCTTCCAGGGTGAAGACGATGCTTTCGGGTTCGTCGTCCGGGCGCGCGAGGCGGCGACCGTGGTGCCACGCTGCATCGAGTATTTCGATGACAAGGCGTTCGAGATCGCGCGGAAGGCCGATGTGAGCGTTCCCTGGCCTGCCGATGCAAATGCGCTCGTCTATGTCGAGCAAGAAGTCGCCGAGAACTTCGACGTGGTGCTGGACTCGTGGCTGGCACTGCTCGAGAGCGCGAACTCCAACCTGGATCCGCAGATTTTCGACGGCGAATCGAGGCTGCGCGATGCGCGCCGGTTCCGTCATAGTGTGCCGTCCGTCATGAACGAGAGAGGCGCGCGGTTCCGTGAAGCCGGGGGACGCAAGGTTTCGACTGACTGGGCGGTCCCGTACCGGAATCTCGCCGAGGCAGTGCGGTTTTCGCGTGCGCTGGCGGCCGATCGAAAGATCGAGCAGGCCGTTACCTACGGTCACGCCGGTAACGGGCATCCGCACCAGAACTACATCGCCCGCGACGCCGGGGAGCTCGCTACCATAGAAGAGGTCGTTGGCCTCACGCTCGAATCGGTGCTCGGGATGGGAGGAACGGTAGCCGCCGAGCACGGAATCGGGAAAATCAAGAAGAAGTGGCTACCCCTGCAGATGACCAGTTTGCAGATGGGAATGATGGCCGCCGTCAAACACGAGCTCGATCCGCTCGGTATCCTCGCCCCCGGAAACATTCTTTGACCCGTTTCCGATCGCTGGTGCTGGATGTCGATTCGACGCTGAGCGGAATCGAAGGCATCGACTGGCTCGCCTCCCTTCGGGACGATACTGTCGCCAGGGCAATCAGCGAGCTGACCGAGCGGGCAATGCGGGGAGAGCTTACGCTCGATTCCATCTATTCGGAGCGGCTCGCGCTGGTGCGACCGACGGAGAGTGAAATCAGCGTACTTGGTGATGAGTATGTCGAGGCGATTGCCCCGGGCGCCGAGGGCGCGATCTCCGACATGAAGGCCGCCGGAGTGAATGTGCTCCTCGTGAGCGGCGGCATCCGCGAAGCAATCCTGCCGTTGGCCGCCCGACTCGAGATTCCGGAGAGCAACGTACACGCTGTTTCGGTATTCTTCGACGCGGCGGGTGAGTACTGGGGCTTCGACGAGATGGCTCCCGCCGCTCACCAGAAAGGAAAACGCAAGATCGTCGAGCTGCTCGCCCTGGAGCGGCCGATCATCGCCGTGGGCGACGGCATGACCGACGCCGAGATGGCGCCGGCGGTGGATTCTTTCGTCGCATTCACGGGATTCGTTTCGCGTGACAGGGTGGTCGCGGCGGCTCAGCGATCTGTCGCGACTTTTCACGAGCTGAAAGGGCTGGTACTCGGATGAGCGATTCAACGTTCGGCACCTTTTTTCTGCCCGGCCCGACCGAGGTCCGCGAAAAGATCCTGCGCGCAATGTTGAAGCCGATGATCCCGCACCGCAGCGACGAATTCGAGCAGCTCTACGCACGGATACAGGAAGGCATGAAGCCGGTCTTCCGGACAACGCAGCCGGTGCTCATCGCCGCGTGCTCCGCCACCGGCATGATGGAATCGGCGATCCGCTGCGCACCGCCGGGCCGCATCCTCGCACTGGTGAATGGCGCGTTCTCTGAACGTTTCGCGCACATCGCGACAATGTGCGGGAG
>JACCRL010000384.1 GCA_013813605.1 Gemmatimonadaceae bacterium | reverse complement strand
CCATCTCCCCGCGTGACACAACGTGCCACCGAGACGGGATACCAGTGGTCGCCGGCGGCATTTCCGGCCGAATTCCTCAGCCTTACAGGAAAGCTTGGCGCACAGCTGCGGGCGAGCGTGTCATCGTTCGGCCCGCTGATGCTTTCGAAAGTGCTTGGACTCAACGAGACGCAGACATCCGTGCTGACGATGGTCTTCAAGTACGCGGATGACCGTGGACTGCTGCTGCTCGATTTCAGCGACCTGCGCGCGGTGCTCCAGTATCTCTCCGCGGACGGAGCGGCCGAGCTCAAGGATTACGGCGGGATGTCGAAGCAGACGGTGGGCGTGCTGCTCAGGGAGATGATCGAGCTCGAGTCACAGGGCGCGGGCGCATTCTTCGGCGAGCCGGAGTTCGACCTCAACGACCTGCTGCGCGTGTCGAGCGACGGCAACGGCGTGATCAGCATTCTCGAGCTGCAGGATGTGCAGGACAAGCCGGCGCTCTTTTCCACTTTCATGATGTGGATGCTGGCGCGGCTCTACCTCACCCTTCCTGAAGCGGGAGATCTCGCGAAGCCGAAGCTGGTGTTTTTCTTCGACGAAGCGCACCTGCTTTTCAGCGATTCGAGCAAGGCGTTCCGGGAACAGGTCGAGCAGGTTGTCAGGCTGGTTCGCTCGAAGGGTGTCGGGGTGTATTTCGTCACCCAGAGTCCCAAGGATGTGCCGGCCGACATCCTCGCCCAGCTCGGCAACCGCGTGCAGCACGCTCTGCGTGCGTTCACGCCCGATGACGAAACCGCCCTGCGCGCCGCGGCGCGGACGTTTCCAAAGACGACGTTCTATGATGTCGAGGAAACGCTCACCACCATGGGGATTGGTGAGGCCCTGGTGACGGTGCTCAACGACAAAGGCGCGCCGACTCCGCCGTTCGCGGTGCGCATGATTCCGCCGCGGTCGCGGATGGGAGCTCTCGTCGGCGGCGAGCTGGGCGAGCGGCTGGCGAATTCGGCGCAGGTGAGGGAGTATGCGCAGCCGGTGGATCGTGAGAGCGCGAGAGAGATGCTCACCGCGCGCGCCGCGTCTGCGGCTCCCACTGCTCCGCCACCGACTGCCGCTCCAGCACCACCGCCGGTAAGACAGCGAGCCACGAAGGAGCCGCCCACGACGTTCGAGCAGGTTCTCAAGTCACCGATGGCGAGAACCGTCGCCGGAGCGGTTACGCGCGGACTTATGGGCGCGATGTTCGGGAGCGCGGCGCGGCGAAGGCGCCGCTAATTTTCCAGTGTTGGATCCAGCTCCGCGGTTGCAACGATGTCGTCGTGCCTGCGTGAAGGAAGCGAGAATATGAAGACGCTTCCCTCCCCCTCCGGAAACTCCGCCCATGCACGCCCGCCGATCGATTCGACGGTTTCACGTACGATGCTGAGGCCGAGGCCGCTGCCTTCCGCCCCGGTAATGGTGTCGTCGTGCGCACGAAACGCTTCCTGGAAGAGCTGCCCGCGTTTTTCCACCGGAACGCCGATCCCGTTGTCGGAAACGCGGATGATTACCTCTCGGTCTTTCTCCGTGTCCGCTACCGTAACGGTGGCCGCAATCGCAATCCAGCGCTCGCCCTTGTTGCTGTCCGAATACTTGATCGCATTGGACACGTAGTTCATCAGGCAGAGCTCGACAGTGGCTGCATCGACCTCGACGGCCGGAAGGTCGTCGGCTATCCGTACGTCCACGTTTTTTGCCTTCGCCGCGTCGCGGTACTCGCGAATAGCGTCTTTCGCCACTTCGGGTAGGAGAACGTTGCGGCAGTGCCTCGAGTCTGCGTCCGTATTCGACAGCGATTCCAGGTTGGACAGCACACGCTTGAGCGATTCCGCGTTTCTCGCGATGATGTCCTCGAACTCCTTTCGCTCCGTATCTCCCGCCATCGACTCGGCGAGTATCGTCGACGCGAGCGAGATCGCGTTAATGTGGTTCTTCAGCTCGTGGGCAACGGTCCGGTTGAACTTGCGGAGCCGGTTTTCCCTGTCGTTCACCTGGGCCGATGACAGACGCAGAAAGTGACTCATCGTCGCCTGGCGAATTAGCTCGATCGCCTGTGCGATGCGCTCCCAGCACGCCAGAAAGTCGCCTCGTGGAATGCGTTCCGGCATTTTACTGGCGCACTCGGCAAGAAAAGCGAAGATAATCTCGCCGAGCATCTCATACTCTTTGAGGAGCTCGTAGGCATCGAAGCCCTGCTGGTGCCGATGTGCGCCGAGCTCCATCGCCTTGGCGACGAC
>JACCRL010000382.1 GCA_013813605.1 Gemmatimonadaceae bacterium | reverse complement strand
GCGCGATCTCCTCCTTCATCATCCGTTCGTGTCGTTCGAGCACACGTTCATTCGTTTCATTCGTGAGGCCGCCGCGGATCCGGATGTGACGGCGATCAAGATGACGCTGTATCGGGTGGGCGCATCTTCACCAATCGTCGATGCGCTCATCGATGCCGCGCGCAACGGAAAGCGCGTCGCCGTATTCCTCGAGTTGAAGGCACGCTTCGACGAGGACAACAATGTCAGCTGGGCTCACGCGCTCGACGCGGCGGGCGCGAACATCGTGTACGGCCTCGTCGGCCTCAAGAATCACTCAAAGGTCACGCTCGTCGTGCGTCGCGAAGAAGGCAGGCTCCGCCGCTACGTCCACGTCGGCACCGGCAACTACAACGCCCGGTCCGCCCTCCAGTACACCGACCTGAGCCTCTTCTCGGCGCGCGAAGACCTCGGCGCCGACATTGCTGACCTCTTCAATGAACTGACTGGATCATCACGTCCACCGCAGGGACTTTCGCGCGGTGCCCTCGTTGCTCCTCACCAGCTGCTTCCCGCTCTTCTCGATCACATCGAGCGCGAAGTCGAGTACGCCCGTGGGGGGAAGGCGGCGCGCATCACGGCAAAGCTGAACGGACTGTCCGATCCCGAGGTCGTGCGCGCGCTTTACAGGGCCTCGTCCGCTGGCGTGGAGATCGATCTCATCGTGCGCGGGATATGCACGCTGCGGCCGGGCGTTCCGGGGTTGTCGGAGCGCATCCGTGTCATCTCGGTAGTGGGCAGGCTGCTGGAGCATTCGCGCATCTACCGGTTCGAGAACGGCGGAACGCCAATCCACCTGATCGGATCCTCCGACCTGCGCCCTCGGAATCTGCGGCGGCGTGTCGAGCTCCTCGTTCCGGTCGGGGATCCGGAGAACAAGGCGCTTCTCAACCAGGCTCTGGAGATGTACCTGGCCGATTCGCGCGCCTGGGATCTCCAGCAGAGCGGTGATTATGTCAGCCGCGGAGCGGGATCGTCGTCAGCGCAGGAACAGCTGACGTCCGGCCGCTGATTGCTACGACTTGCGGGCGGCGTTGAGCGTTCGCACCGCGACATACTCCGACTGGTCCAGAAAGCGTCCGATCACGGCGATTCCATCCTCCACCGGCAGCTCCACTCCTGACTTCGACGCGTCGCGGATCACGCGCTCGACTTCCTCGCGTACGATCATGAATTCACGACGCAGGTCCGATTCGCTCCAGCCGAGCGTGTGTCGCTGGGTCCCGTGACGCTCAGACACCAGGCGCTGGATTTCGGTGGCGTCGGCGAGCAACGGAGAGGGTTGGCCTTTGAGCTCCTCGATCATCACCATCGCGCCCGCAATATCCGAGAGGAGCGTGGGCAGATGATCGGTCAGCTGCGAAACTTGGAGACCGGCCGCCACGCTTAGAGCTGGATCGTAGCGGATTCGCCCAACCACCTCATCAATGGTCCCCTGCATATCATCGAGCAGGACTCGTCCAACCCTGGAAAGTCCAGTCACATAGCTCTCGAGCGTGACGGTCTCGCTCGCAATCGTTGGCTTGACCCCGGCGTCCCGTGCCGCCAGATCGGCGGGGAGCCAGAGAGTGAACGTCGAACCCTTGCCCATCTCGCTATTTACCGTGAGGTCACCACCCATCAGCCTTGCCAGGCGGCGGCTAATGGTCAAGCCAAGCCCGCTGCCCTCTCGCGCGCGCGAGTGTCCCGACTCTGCCTGCACGAACGGGTCGAAGATCGACTGCAGCTTTTCTTCGGCAATTCCGCTTCCCGTGTCGGAGATGCGGAAGCTCACATACGTCCGGTTCGGCTGAAGCCGCGCGGCCTTATCCGGTGACTCGGTCGCGGCAAGCTCAACGCCGACTTTCCCGCCGGGGTCGGTGAATTTCACTGAATTCGAGAGCAGATTCACGATGATCTGCCTCACTCTTTCGTCGTCGCCCAGGTAAATCGGCGCGGGCTCGGCGACAGGTGCAACGGTCAGCTTGAGTCCCCCCGCGGCTGCCTGCGGCTGAATCAGCGCGATGGCCGCGGCGATGGTTCCGGAAGCGGACGCGGGACCGGAGCTGACGGAAAGGCGGCCCGCCTCGACTTTGGCCAAGTCGAGAATGTCGTTCACAAGCGCGAGGAGATGTTTCGCGCTTATTCGAATCCGGCCGATCTGCTCGCGCATTTTATCGGTGAGCGGCCCCGAAAGTCCGAGCTCAATGAGCTCGGAATAGCCGAGCACCGCGTTGAGCGGCGTCCGGAGCTCGTGGGACATGATCGCAAGAAATTCGGATTTTGCACGGTTCGCCGCCTCGGCTTCCAGACGGGCCTCCCGTTCGACGCCGAGCTGCTGGGTACGCTCCTCGGCCTGCTTTCGATCGGTAATGTCGCGAAGCGATACCAGCTCCACCTGCTCCTCCTCCCAATCGGCATCGACGACGCGGAGCTCGGCGTGGACGACACCCCCTCCGCGCCGCTGGACGATCTCGATCTCGGTCGTCTCGCCCGCGGTCAGGGGAAAGCCGAATGGGGTTCCCATGAGGTCGTCCGCGCCGCGGCCGAACAAGCGCTCGGCGGCCGGATTGGCGAATCGGATGTTTCCCTCGCGATCCACGATGACAATGCCGTCGGGGAGGCGCTGGATGATAAGGCGCAGGCTCGCGGCGGGCCTGGCGCGTGGGGGCTCGGTTTCGGGGATCGTCCGCTCCAGACCCCCGGGCCTGAGGAGTCGGTTATGGGTCCGTGGCGCTGAATCCTGGACGTAATTCGCACCACAATAGTGCAACGAGCGGGCCGGGCTGGCCTGGCAGTGTGGCAAGGGCATTGCTACTACAAAGGGGCGATCCACGACCCGACGAGGCTGGAGGATTCCTGTCCAAATATCTGTTGACCCTGTACGTGACTGGCACCAGTG
>JACCRL010000373.1 GCA_013813605.1 Gemmatimonadaceae bacterium | reverse complement strand
ATCCCGCAGCGCGCATACTGATGTGCAGCGCGATGGGACAACAGGCGCTCGTCCAGGAAGCGATTCAGGCGGGGGCAAGGGATTTCGTCGTCAAGCCGTTCCAGCCGAGTCGCGTGCTCGAGGCGGTGCAGCGGGTGCTTGGCTGAGTGGAGACCGCGCTCTACGCCGATCTGTTTCTGTCGGAGAGCCGGGAGCACCTGTCCGAGATCAACAACGCTCTTCTCAAGCTGGAGCGTGGCGGGAGCGGCGGCGGTGAAGCGCCCGTCGCAGAGCTGTTCCGCGCCGTGCACAGCATGAAAGGCATGAGCGCGGCGATGGGATACCACGCCGTCACCGAGCTCTCGCACGAGTTGGAGAGCCTGTTCGACAAGTTGCGCGACGGGAGCGTCGCCGTTACGCCGGTGGTGATGGAGACGCTTTTCGCGGCGACGGACGCGCTGGAGCAGGCCGTCGCGCTTGCGACGCAGGCTGAGCCGCGCGAGCTCGAGATTGCCGAGATGATGATGCGGCTGCGCTCGATTTACAGCGAGGATCATCCCCAGACTTTCACCTCCGAGTTTCAGGTGATGGCCGAGAACCGGAGTGAGACAGCCGCTCCGACCGTCAAGGCGGCGCGCCACATCCGCATCGACTCGCGCCGTCTCGACACGCTCATGAACGTCGTCGGCGAGCTCGTGATCGTGCGCGACCGCCTTAGCCAGATGGCGGAACAGATCGGGGACGCCGCGCTCGTGGAATCGACGGTACTCGCGTCGCAGCTGGTTTCCACTCTCCAGAACGAGATCATGACAAGCCGGATGGTGCCCGTCTGGCAGGTCTTTGACCGGTTTCCGCGCGTCGTCCGCGACACGGCGCACTCGCTCCGTAAGGAGGTCGAGTTCGTGATCGAGGGCAAGGACATCGAGCTCGACCGCTCGATGCTCGACGAAATGGGCGAGCCCGTGCTGCACCTGCTGCGTAACGCGCTGGACCATGGCGTCGAGCTGCCCCACGAGCGCGCCGCCGCCGGAAAATCACCCGTCGCGCTGCTCACGCTGAGCGCCGAGCGCGACCGCGCGACCGTTCTCATCCGCGTGATGGATGACGGCCGCGGCATCGAGGCCGAGCGCGTGCTGCCGCGCGCGATCCAGCTCGGCCTCATAGACCCCGATACCAGGGAGCTCACCGAGGAAGACCTGATCAGGGTGATATCGAAGCCCGGCTTCTCGACTGCGTCGCGGGTAAGCGACATCTCCGGGCGCGGCGTCGGCTTCGATGTCGTGGCGAGCAAGGTGCGGGCGCTCGGCGGGTCGCTCGAGGTGCGAACCGAAGCAGGCAAGGGAACCAGCGTCAGCATGAGGTTACCGCTCACGCTCGCGATCTCCAGAGCGCTGCTCGCCCGCGTCGAGAAAGAGATCTATGCCATCCCCCTCACGCACGTCGTGGAAACCTTTGCGCTCTCTGCTCCAATGCTGCAGACAGTGAAGGGGCGCGAGGTGCTGACAATCCGGGATGATGTATTTCCCGCGATCAGGTTGCGCGAGCACGTCGGGCTGCCCGAGGCAGCGGCGTCCGGCACCGGACAGGTCGTGCTCGTCGAGCTCGCCGACCGGCGCGCCGCTCTTATCGTCGATGAGTTCGTCGGCCAGCAGGAAATCGTCGTCAAGCAGTTCGACAGCGCGAAGGGATCGCCTGCGCTCTTCAGCGGCGCCAC
Source organism: Gemmatimonadaceae bacterium (assembly GCA_013813605.1). Taxonomy (GTDB): domain Bacteria; phylum Gemmatimonadota; class Gemmatimonadetes; order Gemmatimonadales; family Gemmatimonadaceae; genus UBA4720. Next base: position 4,468 of record JACCRL010000373.1, on the reverse strand, counting down.
CATTCTCGGCGACGGCGCGGCGGCGCTGATCATCGATGCTTCGACGCTCCTCTAGATGACGGGCGCCGGCGGTGGCAGCGAGGCAATGCCCGGACTGACGACGGCGCGGCTCGACGCGCTGCGCGAAGTCGCCAACATCGGCGCCGGACATGCGGCGACCGCTTTGTCGACGCTCACGGCGAGCCTGATCATGATCAGCGTTCCGCACGTCAACGTCGTGCCTCCCGGTGAGTTCATTCCCGAAGTGCCTCCCGACGAAGAAGTCGTCGCGGTGCAGATGACGATGAGCGGCGACATCGCCGGGGGGACGGTGTTCGTCCTTCCGACGGACGCGGGAGTGCGGCTGGCCGAGCGAATGCTTCAGCGCAAGCGCGGTTCATCGAGCGTGCTCGGAGAGATCGAGCAGTCAGCCCTCAAGGAAGCAGGCAACATTCTCGCTGGCGCCTACCTGACCGCCCTCAGCGATTTTCTGCACATGAGATTGATGCTTTCGCCACCGGCGCTCGAAACCGGGACGACCGCGAGCGTGCTCTCGACGATCAACCGGCGCGAGCCGCGCGCTGAAGCCCCGATCCTCTGCGTGGAGACGGAGTTCTTCATGGAGGAGCCCTCGGAAAGTCTGCACGGCTTCTTCCTCCTCGTGCCCAACGCGGCGGCCTTTGCGGCAATATTTCGCGCCGTGCGCGTGGACTGAGGTAGATGACAGCAGCGCCATCTGTCCGCCGCGAGGCAGGAACGTCCGGCGGGGAGATCGACATCCTCAGGTCCTTTGCCCGCCGTATCGACCCGTCCGACGCCGGTGCCTACAACAATCTCGGCGTGCTGTATTTCCGGAAGGGTCTTGTTGACGAGGCAATCGTCTCGTTCTCGCGCGCGCTGGCGCTGGACGAAAGGATGCGCGTCGCGCGGCGCAACCTCGAGATCGTCTACGGCGAAACACGCGTCGGCGAAGGGCAGCTCGAGGAGCTCGCCGAGCGGCTGAGCGTCAAGGTCGACGACCTCGAGGCCCTCGTGCAATACGGAATTGCGCAGAAGGCCGCCGGGCACGTCGAGAAAGCGCAGGCGCTTTTCGAGCGGGCGCTGCAGCTTGACCCCGACAGCTCCGTACTGCACTACTTTCTCGCCGAAACGCTATACAACCGCGGCCTCAACGACGACGCACTTCGGTCGGTGAGGCGCTCGATCGATCTCAACCCCGAGAACCCCGACGCGCACTATCTGCTCGGGTTCGTTCTGGGTGACCTCGGCCGCAACGACGATGCTGCCGACGCCAATCGCCGCGCCGTGATGTTGAACCCGACGCTCGTTCGGGCGCACGCAAACCTTTCGCTCGAGAAATCCAGGGACGTGTCAGGGGCCCCCGCACCCGCCCCAGACCCGCAGCGGGCCGGCTCCCGGATTCAGTTGGCGCTCGCATTTCGGCAAAAGGGTTATTACGCCGAGGCGCTCGGTGAATATGAAAAAGCGCTGACACTCGGCGAGTCCGATGCCGAAGCGCTTCAGGGGATGGTCGAGCTGTATCTGATGCGGCGCGATCTCGCGCCGGCAATTGCCACCGCCGACCGGTTCATTCGCGAATTCTCTCCGACTGCAAAGGCCTGGAATGGCAAGGGCGTCGCGCTGCAGCTCGATGGCCGCCACCGTGAAGCGGGCGATTGCTATGAGAAAGCCCTCGTCCTCGACCCCGGCTATCCGTTTGCGCACTGTAATCGCGGCGTACTGTTGTGGCACGACGGCGACACGCGAGAGGCCATCAACGCCTTCCGCCGCGCGCTGCTGGCAACGGCCCCACCGGTCGAGGCGAGGCTCAACCTAGCACTGGCGCTGTTTCGCAAGAAGCACACGGAGCTCGCCCTCGAGGCCTATCGTCATGTGCTGGCGGCAGCGCCGGAGAATCCAGTCGCATGGAACGGGATCGGTCTCATTCTCGTCGAGCTCGAGCAGTACAGCGATGCGCGCAACGCGTTCGCGCGGGCGATCCAGTCCGATCCGAAATTCGCCGAGGCGCACTACAACCTCAGCTTCACGCTCTCGAATCTCGGCGATTTCTCGTCTGCTCTTCGCGAGACCAAGCTGGCGCTGGCACTCGATCCGATGTACACGCCCCAGAAGCTTGCTCTCGCGATCGAGCTTCCGCACGAGGAAGTGCGGCTGACAGTGCTGCCGCCGCTGGTGGAGAGCGACGACACCGTCGAGACTGTTCCCGATTTCATTTTTGACCCTGCCATTCTCGAGGCGCTGTTCGCCGCGAAGCCGGCCCGGCCGGAAGGGGAGGGTGCCGAGGGCGCGGCGAGCTACAGCCTTGCGCGCGACTACATCAACAAGGGTTTGCACGACAGGGCGCAGGCCGAAATCGCTCGCGCACTCGCGCGTGGGGGCGACCGCGTTACAGGTCTTGTGCTCGCCGGCGATGATTTTCATGCGCAGGGTGTGCACGGCGAGGCGCTGGAGCGGTACCGGAAGGCCCTCGCGCTCGAGGAGAGCAACACGCCGGCGCTTGAAGGCGTCACGCGCGCATTGCTGGCGCTTGGGCAGGGCAGCGGAGCACTTCCCTTCGCCGAGTCGCTGCTCGCTGAGTCGAGCGGCGGCGTCACGGCGCAGCTCCTCGCCGCTGAAGCCCGCGTGGCGACGGGTGATGCAAACGGCGCGCGCGAACTCCTTTCCTCGGTGCGAACGACGCACGGCAGGAACGCGGTGGCGATGAAGCGCGTCGCGGAGCTTTCGGAAAAGCTGGGGGACGGCGCCGCCGCGCTCGAGGCGTATCGCGCCACCCTTCTCGTCGACGGGAGCCAGACGGGTGTCCGTGTCGCGCTGGCCCGGCTGCTTGCGCGTCAGGGAGACGACGACGGTGCCGCGCTCGAGCTCGAGTCGGTGCTCGCTGCATCGCCGAACAACGACGACGCAATCGTTGCCCTCGTGGGCCCGTACCGCCGCACCGGCCGCTCGCGCAGCGCGCTCCCGCGAATCGTCGCTCTCGTTCGAAGAAACGTCTACAGCTTCGACGGGCTCATTGCGCTGGGCGAGATACTGATGGACCTCGCCCGCGAACGGGATGCGTTGCGCGCGTTCGAGCGGGTGCTTCGCTTCGATCCGCGGCACGGCGAGGCAATCAGGTACCGCGACCGGTTGCGGCGGAGTGCCGGCTGATGGCGATCGAGGGACCGCTCCGCGAGCTGAGCATTCACGATGTCTTCCAGCTGCTGGACCTGAGCCGGAAGACCGGTACTTTGCGCGTTCACTCCCCTGAGCGCGGGAACGAGGGAAGTGTGTACTTCGACGCCGGGACGATCGTCGCCGCGACGATGAAGAGCAATCCGCACCTGCTCGGCACCCTGCTCGAGCGCTCTGGCAAGGTGACCGCCGCCGACCTCGCGCGCGCAACCGCGCTGCAGCGGGCTGGCGACAAGCGGCGTGTCGGTGAGATTCTTGTTGCGCATGGCATTGTCACTCCGCGCGACATCGACCGCTACATGCGGCAGCAGATCCAGACCGTCGTCTTCGACCTCATGTCGTGGTCGGAGGGCTTCTTCTCGTTCACCGAGGAGCCGGCGCGTCCGATCAGGAAGGATATTGCCGTCCGGGTCACGACCGAGTCGCTGTTGATGGAGGGCGCGCGGCGCATCGACGAGTGGTCGCGCATGGCCGATCGCATCCCCGATGCGCGCGTCCTTCCGCGCCTCGCGCCGCTGGACGACGGACCGGAATCGCTGATCGACCTGCTGCCGCGCGAGTGGGAAGTGCTCACGGTGATCGATGGCGAGAAGAGCCTGCACGACATCGCCGAGGCGCTTGCTTTGGCCGAGTTCGATGTCGCTAAGATCGTATACGGGATGCTCAGCACCGGGCTGATCGAGATCGCGCCAGGCGACGGGGCACTCGCTGATGCGTGACGATGCAAGGACACTATTCGCATCGGTGCTCGGCGATACCGAGCAAACGGCCCTGCTGCTCGACTCGGGCGGAATGCCGCTCGCCGGCAGCTATGTCGACTCGAGCGGGCGCGACATCGCCGCCGAGATCGGCGCCGCGCTTAGTGGCGTCAGCACGGAAGTGGCGAGATCGATGCGCCATCTCTCGCTCGGGGCCTGGACGGCGCTGGTCGTCGAGACCGACGCGGCGACCGTCGCGCTCGCGCCCGTTACCGAGCGCGCGTTCGTGATGCTCGCCGCCGGGGGTACCGTGCCGATAGGGATGGTGCGCCGCGTGCTGGCGCGCTCGGTTGCGATCGCCGCCGCGTGGCTGGGGCGGGCGCAATGAGAGCGGCAATGGCGGAAATGGTGAGCGCGCTCTCGTTCCTGCCGGGAGTCGCGGCGGCGATGGTGGTCGGCGCCGACGACGGTCTCATCGTCGAGGCGAGCGCGCCGCGGTCCGGCCAGGCCGGGGCCGCCGATCAGCGCCGCCACACCGCGGCACTGGCGGCCTATCTTTATGGGAAGGTGGGACGCGCTTCGAACATGGCGCGGCTTGG
>JACCRL010000371.1 GCA_013813605.1 Gemmatimonadaceae bacterium | reverse complement strand
CGCCCGCGGGAATCCAGCGCCAGGGTCTTGAAACCCGCGTCATGGATCTCGACGCAAGGATTTCGGCCGTCGACAAGGCGATTGCCGCGTCACAGACGGAAATGTCGAACGTCGCCGGAATTCCCGGTGCCGTGGTCGAGCCGCCGGAGTTTATTCGCCAGGGTCCTCCGGAGGAGGTGTTCATCCTCGGGACGGTGTTCATGCTCGTCGTGCTCCTGCCGATCTCCATCGCCTTCGCCCGCCGGATATGGAAGCGGGGCGCAACGGCCGTATCGTCGATGCCGCGGGAGCTGATGGAGAGGCTGGGACGTATCGAGCAGGCGTCCGAAGTCACTGCCTTGGAGGTCGAGCGGATCGGGGAGGGCCAGCGTTTCCTGACCCGCCTTCTCACCGAGAAGGAAAGCGTCCGGCTTGGAAACGCAGAGTCGCAGCGACTCCTGCCTGACCAGTCCGCTACGCGATAGCTACTTCTTCGGCTTACGGGCGCGGTCGCCCGTCCGCCGCTCGCTCACCTCGCGCTCCAGGCGGCGTCGCTCCGCTGTCGTCGCGATAACCGCCAGAAGCGCCTGTGTCATTCCGTAGATCAGCCCCGCGAAGGCGATGATCGCCACAAGCGCGAAGAAGCGCTTCGATACCGGCGAGACATCGCCTCTCACGACCTCGTACATCGCCACGACTGTCACGAGCGCAGAGACTATCGCCACCACGATCGCCGTGCGCATGCGCAGGCCGTGGGTGTTTGGCGGGCTGTCGAGAATGGGGCTTTGTGGAGGTGTACTCGTCATTTTGCGGGCTTGTCGGTCGTGTGGGAGCAATCAGCATCATTCTTTGTGCCGTTACACGGCGAAACATATTTCTTTCAGCGCCGGCGCGGCGTCTTGCGCGTTCGTTTTTTCGGCGGCGGCTTCTTTGGGACGACCGGCTTGTTCTTGACTACATAAGCCGGATCGATGCGCGTAAGCTTCCTCTCGGCGGAGCCGCGAAGGGCGGCCGCGCATAACCCTCTCTTCCGCCGGAGGGCAGTGTCGGGAAATGGCGCCGCCGAGCCGGCGCGAGCGGTTGTCGTCACATCCACCGCCAGGACGGCCGCGAGAGCGCTGTCCCTGTAGCGCGTGATGCGATCCTTCGAAGGCTGGAGGAAGGGAATGCCGCAGACTTCCTCCGCTGCATGCGTTGCGCCGAGCAGCGGAAGCACGGCGCGCGGCGCCAGCGGGAGGGCGGTCGCGAGCGCAATGGTGAGCGAAGCATCAACCGCCGACGAGCCCGGCTCGATCGCCTTCGCAACTTCAATCCAGGCACTGTCGCCGGTTGCAATTCCGTCCAGCACCGAGCGTGCGAACTTAGCGTCGGTATCCATTCTCCGCGCGACCGGCGCGGCGCCGCGCAACCTTATCTCGGACAGTACCAGCGACGCTGTCCCCATTGGCGTCAAAGCACTCTCCCGGCACGCGGCGGCGAGCACAATCACCAGCGGTACGCAGAGCCGCCTCCTGGTGAAGCAGGCGGTGCGGCGGCATCGGGCGACGAGGGCGGCCATTCGTTGAGAATAACAGATCGCGGCAGGCGTGAGCTACGTGCGCCCAACCCGGTTCTGCTACTGGCCAGCTGTCTCCCTGACACCCTCCCGTGCGTTATAATGGGAAGGCTTTTCCGTCCGATTTTCTGCTCGCCGTAGCCCATCTGGCTGGGCGGCGTGTCTTCAGGAGGATCAATGCGCAGCACTCTGAACTTGTTCGCAGTCGCAGCAGTGGTCGCCGTATCGGCGTGCGACAACGCCGCTGCTCCCGATTCCGCTCAGCTCTCGCGCGCCGAGGCAGAACAGCTCGCCGCCGACACTCAGGAAATGGCTTCATTCACGGCCAGTCCCTCGTTCCCCGCGTTTGCGTTGGGTGCCGGTGATGGAGCCGCCTCGCAGTCCGTGCCGACCGCCATCAACAATTCCTTCACGTTTACGCGTGCGTGCCCGAAGGGTGGCCAGGTGACCGTTGCGGGTACGATGGTTGGAAGCGCAGATCCGGCGACGCAAAGTCTCAGCGTCGTGTCAACCGCGACCAAGACAGATGCCAACTGCGCTCTCCAGACGCGCGACGGCGTGCTGACGCTCAGCGGCAATCCGAACGTCGTCGTGAAGAGCACCATCAGCATCGTGGCGGGAAAGCCAACAGGCCTGCAGACTGGCAGCCAGAAGGGAGGATTCACCTTTACGCGCTCGACAGGCGGCTCCGGCAGCTGTGTGATCGATGTGACATCGTCTCTCGATCCGGCCTCCTGGACGAAGACCGTTGTCGGCAGCTTCTGCGGTCACGCCGTCAACGTATCGCGGGTTCTCGAGCGCCGCCGGTAGAGCCTTCGTTTTTTTGCACAAGAGAGCGGCACCCAATGGGTGCCGCTTTTTTTTTGGCGTTCCGAACAGCCCTAGAGGGGGTTTTTCTTTTCTCCACCCGTGAGCATCGGCCGGCCGGCCTCCGCTCGCTGTTCGGACAACAGCCGCGTCGTGAAACGCTGGCCCTCCGAGATGCGCTCGACTTCCAGCGCGATTGCATCCACCGACTGGTTCAACTGCGCGATCTGCGCGGAAAGGTCGGCGGGAATCTGCGCTCCGCCCTTTCGGTCGGGATCAATGCGGCGGGCCCAGGCGCGCGTCACCGGAAGCAGTACCAGCACAGCGGCGACCATCGCTACGAAGATGATCGCAAAGTCGGAGGCTTCCCGTGAAATCTGGCCACCCGCGCCGAACGGAAAGTCTGGCGACCCCACGACCGTGATGCGACCGCCGTCGGGCAGACTTGGGGGGCCGGGCGGGGTCGGTCCCTGAGCGGTCGGTGCCTCCGCTTTTGCCGCCGCAACCTGATCCTTTACGCTCTGCCGGATGTCGCGCACTGCGTTCTGCAGCTCCTCGCGAGTGCCGGCAGCTGCGGCAGCGGGAGGATTCTGAGTCAATCGCATCTGGAAAATCTACGAAGTGAGCGAGGCCGCTGAGATGAGGCAGTTCAAGCGCATCGTGTAGCAGCGGTAGCTGGGGCGGCACTTGTGCCCCTCAGCGCTCACCTAAGCTCCGTAAGCGCCCAAATCCATTCTCGCTCTTGCGCCGCCGCCCCGCCGGAGTATGGTGGGAGGCGGCATTAGGCCGTTTCTGTGAGGTCTGCCCCTCCTCCTTGACCCCGACATCCTGAAGAGTCACCCGATCCGGTTCCAGACTTCTCTTCCCAGCAGCGCCGACCTGGCCCGTCTGGCAGCGGCAGTTTCTGGCTCGCGCCAAAAGCTGGAAGAGCTGAGCAACCCGCGGGTGGCAGCCGACATGGTGCCGCAGACTGAGCTGCTCGATGCACTCGAGCTTCTTAGCAACGCCGAAGAGGTGGTCACGGCGCTCAACCATGCGCTGATCGACGCCGTAAAGCAGCTCGAGACCGAGCGCGGCCGCTTTCAGTCGCTGTTCGAGTTCGCGCAGGATCCTTTTCTCGTGACTGATGAAGCCGGCGTCATCGAGGAGGCGAATGCGGCCGCCGCCCACCTGCTGGGCGTTTCGGCCAGGTCCTTGCTCGACGAATCGGTCGCGTCTTTCGTTGACCACCACGAGCGCGGCGCCGTCGCCGCGCGAATGGAAGGAATCAAGTCCGGACGTGGTATCGACCGGTGGCAGCTCGAGGTGCGCCTGCGCGACGGCACGGCTGTCCCGGTGGAAGTCACGGTGACGACGCTGGAGGAACGTGCCGGTGGCAAGGCAGCGCTTTGCTGGCTGATGCGCGACCTGTCAGCGAGGCGCGAGACGCAGGAGAGCATTCACGCTCTCAACCGCGTGCTAAACGCCCGCGTCGCGCAACGAACGCGCGAGCTGGAGCTCGCGCTCGAGGGCGAGCAGTCGGCGCGCCGCGAAGCAGAATCTGCCAACAGGATCAAGTCGGAGCTGTTCGCGAGACTTAGCCACGAGTTTCGCACTCCTCTCCACGCTGTGTCGGGCTATCTCGAGATTCTGCAGCAAAATATCCACGGCGCGCTGAGCGCCGCGCAGCGCCAGGACGTCGACAGAATTCACCAGGCGCAGGAGCACCTGTTGATGCTCGTCAACATGATCCTCGACTTCGCCAAGCTCGAGGGCGGCACCGTCGAGCTCACGCTATCGGACATTCCCATCGACGAGACGCTGCGTGGTGCGGAGAGCCTGGTGATTCCGCAATTCGCGAAGAAGCACATCACCTACCAGCGCCTGGGCGGAGACACGACGCTTACCGCCTACGCGGACCGGGAAAGAGTTCAGCAGGTGATCGTCAACCTCCTCGCGAACGCGGTCAAATTCACGCCACCCGGTGGTACCGTGCAGCTGGAATGGGCGGTCGAGGGCGATTGCGTTCTGATTCGCGTGCGGGACACGGGCCCGGGTATTCCGCAAAACAAGCTGGAGCTGATCTTCGAGCCCTTTGTGCAGCTTCGTCCCGCTGGATCGGTGCCTGCCGGCGGCACGGGCCTCGGCCTCGCGATCAGCCGCGACCTTGCCCGCGCGATGAGCGGAGAAGTACGCGTCGCAAGCGCCGTTGACGTCGGGTCGGTGTTCACGCTGAGCCTGCCTCTCAGGCGCCCTTTACGTCAAGGCGCGCCGCCACCGCTTTCAGAGGCGAATCCACCGGAGTAGCTTTGGGATGCGACCCGCATCCGGAGTTCCCTGTGCAGCAATCGGCTACCGCGCTCAATGATCTTCTTGAAGACCCGTCGGTCCTCATAAAGCAGGACTGGAACGCCTACACCGCCGACGATCATGACGTCTGGGGGCTGCTTTACGAGCGGAGGATGAAGGAGCTGCGCAGGAACGGCAGCAAGATATTCCTGCGCGGCGCCGACACGATCGGCCTCAAGCGCGAGACTGTTCCCGACCTCGCCGAAGTGAATCGGCGCCTCGCGCCGCCGACGGGATGGGAAGCGGTGCCGGTTTCCGGGTTCATCCCGGCGAAAAGTTTTTTCCAGTGCCTTTCGCTGCGCAAGTTTCCCACGACGGTGACGATCAGGACGCGGGAGCAGCTCGATTATCTCCCCGAGCCGGACATCTTTCACGATGTCTTCGGTCACGTACCACTGCACGCCGATCCGGTATTTGCCGATTTTCTCCAGCACTACGGCCAGGTGGCGGCCGCGGCCGAGAACGAAGAAGACACGACTCGCATGGCGCGCCTCTTCTGGTTTACCGTCGAATTTGGACTCATTCGCGAGGACGGAGACATCAAGGTCTACGGCAGCGGCCTTATTTCCTCTCACGGCGACGCGGCCAATGCGCTCGGCCGCAAGTGCGACCGGCGGCCCTTTTCACTCGACGCGGTATTCAACCAGCATTTCGAGATCGATCACTTTCAGGATGTGCTCTTCGTGACCGAGTCGTTCGACCAGCTCTATCAGGCGGTCGAGGAAGCCGGCCGCCGGATCGGGGCCATCAGGTGACGGGGTTGGCGGCGCGGATTCTGTCGAGCGCGGCGATCAGATCGTCGAGGTCAGCCGCTTCGAGGGCCGAGACCGCGCTGTAGTCCGCGCGGCTGATCGGCTCGTCGAGCGTCGCGAGCAGCTCGAGCCCGCTTTCAGTAATGCGGCAGTAAACTCGCCTGCGGTCCGTCGGGCACGGCACCCTCGTGACGAGGTTTTTCTTTTCGAGGCGGTCCACCAGCCGCGTTACGCCGGGCGTCTGCTCGATCATCCGCTCCCCGACGGTCAGCGTCGGAAGCCCCATTTCCCCCGCTCCCCGAAGTATCCGGAGCACGTTGAACTGCTGGAGCGTGATGCCGTGCGGCTCGACCACCCTCGAGAGCTGGCGGCGGACCGCGTCAGCAGTGCTCAGCAGCCCGACGGTCGCGCGCTGCTCGCGCGTGCGGAAGTTCTCCGGGTGCTTCGGGACTGAAGGCATGGCGTCAGTCTAGGGGTCGTCACGGGGCGGGTCAAGCAAAATGGACGGCGGCGCATCGGACGCCCGGCCTGCGGTCCAATCCTTAGATTGCATGATGATGAAGAAGAGCGTGTCAGCCTTTTTCCTGCTCCTTGCCGGGTGCGGCGGGGGCAGCGACCCAGCCGGTCCCCGAATCGACCAGAGCGATTTGAGTACGATGCAGGCGGGCGAAGTGCGCGTCCTGATTCCGTCTGACATTCCCAACGGCCTCAACCTTCCCTCCGGCCCGGCTGCCTCCGAATTCGTGGTGATCGTCGGCAACTCGGAGCCACGGCTGGACAGGGTGGCGAGCTATCAGGTCAAGGCAGATGTTCGGTCGGGAGCATCCGTCTCCGCGGCGGCTGCCGCCGCTGCCCAGGCAAGTGTGCCCTGGTCAGCGCTCGCGGCCTCGCCGCTCCCGGCTGGGGAGGCTCAGCTGCGCTTCGAAAAACGGTTGCGGGCATACGAGAGATCGTCGCTGCCAATCGCGCGCGCCGCGGTGACCGGGATCCAGGGGTTGTCAGTCAGAAAGAGCGCATCGGTGAACGCGGTCCGCGCGCTGCCCGCTGTCGGCGATACGATCAGCGTCAAGGTCCCGAGTGCCAACAGCTCCAATCTCTGCGAGAACTTCATCCGCACGCGCGCCGTTGTGCGCGCGGTGAGCCGCCGCGCAATCATTGCGGTGGACACGCTGGGTGGCGCGGGTGCGTTCTCGACCACGGAGCTCACCGAGATCTCGAGGGAATTCGATGACCTGACATTTCCGACCGACAGCGCCTACTTCGGCAATCCCACCGACGTGGACCGGAATCAGCACGTCATCCTCCTGTTTACGCCGCAGGTCAACCTGCTCACCCCACCTTCGCCAAGGGAAGCCAGCTTCGTGGCGGGATTCTTTTTCGGGGGCGACTTCTTTCCGCCCACCGCGGCGGGCTGCAGGCAGAGCAACGAGGGTGAGATTTTTTACCTGCTCGCGCCGGACCCGACCGGGAAGTTCAACAACAACGTCAGAACGACCGCCTCTGTCCGGCAGGGAACGCGCGGAACGATCGCGCACGAGTTCCAACACATGATCAACGCCGGGAATCGTTTCCTTAATCCCGCTGTCAGCGCGTTCGAGGCCACGTGGCTCGATGAGGCGCTGTCGCATTTCGCGGAGGAGGTGGTGGGCCGCGCGCAACGGCGCTTCACCGAAACGCAGACGCTTACCATTCAGCAGCTGGTGCCGCCGAACGACGTCGCCGCCGCAAATGATTTCAGTGCGTTCTTCTACCAGAACCTCGCCCGCTTCAGGTACTACCTGGTCGACACCGAAGCCTTTTCAGGGCTCAGTGCCGATGCGGACACGAGCATTGCCGCGCGCGGTGCCGGTTGGGCGGTCCTTCGCTACTCGGCCGACACCTACAGGAGCGCGGACATCAGGGGATTCACTCGCAAGCTCGCCGCGGGCCCGGATACGAGCGTAAAGAATTTTGTCGCCGCGGTCGGAGTTCCTCTCGACACCGTCGTCGCCAACTTCCTCGTCACCAATTACGCGGACCACCTCGGCATCGCGAATCTTGACGGCAAGTTCAACTACAGGTCCTACGACATGCGCAACGTCATGCCTCCAATCGAGGCCCTGATCAGCAAGGCCGCCGCCGTTTACCCACTCAAGGTGCGCGAGATCGGCGCCGCACAGCAAACCATCTTTTCCAGAAATCGCTCCGGCACAGGCTCGTACTACAGGATTGCCGTGCCCGCCAATGCCGCGCCGAGGAACGTCGCGATCGTCGATGGCGGGGGAGCGCTCATCAGCTTCCCGGGGGCGCACGTGTATGTCCTGCGCGTGAAGTAGCGCTAGCTTTCGCGGAGCGCGGCGATCGGCGTCTCCCGGAACACATCGCGCCCCGCCAGCAGGCCGATCAGCAGTGTCATCGCCACGATCACGGCGGCGATCGCGAGCACCGGTCCGGGCGCCGGAGTGAATGGCGTGTTGAAAATGAAGCGCACGACCGCCCAGCCTCCCCCAATCGAGAGCAGCATCCCCGTTAGCGCGCCCATCAGCCCCAGCAGCGAATATTCGGCGAGTAGAATCCGCACGATCTGGCCGCGAGTGGCGCCGAGCGTCTTGAGCAGCACTCCCTCCCGCACTCGCGCGCGGCGTGTGGCCGAAACGGCGCTGAATAACACGGGGATTGCCACCGCGAGGCTGAAAAGAGCCATGAACCGGATCGCCAGCGAGACTCTCTTCACGATTTTGTCGATCGTGTTCTTGATCGACGTGAGGTCGATGCTCGAGACGTTCGGATAGCTGTCGACCGCGGCGCGCTGCAGCAGCGTGACGCCGGCGGGACTCGCGACCTGAGCCAGCAACAGGAACTGTTTCGGCGCGGCGCTCAACATCGGTGGCGGGAAGACGACAAAGAAATTCGGCTCGAATCGCGACCAGTTGACCGTCCTGAAGCTCGTGATGCGGGTGGGGATCTCGACGCTCTGGACATTCCAGGTCACGATGTCGCCGAGCTTGAGGCCGAGCTCCTCCATGATATCGTCAGCGACGGAGATCTCCCCGGTATCGGCCGCCGCCCTCAGCGATGCAGCGCTGAACCATTTCCCGGAGATAATGGTTTCGCTCGTCGCCGGCTCCGCCCGGTAGGTCGAGCGATAGTCGCGCCGCAACGCCCACGACGGCCTTTGCTTTTTTCGCCGCGATTCCTGAATCATGTCGGCGGCCGACTTTCCATTGATGGACGCAACCCGCATGTTGACGACGGGCGCCAGCTGCACGACCTCATCGCCGCGCGACTTCACAATCGAGACGAGTCCGTCGGCCTGGTCCTGCTGTACGTCCATGAAGAATACGTTCCCGCGCGAGGCGGCGGCAACGCTCGTGAACTGGCGCAGCACGTTCTGCTGCACGAGGTACAGCGTGCTGATGAGGAAGGCGCCGAACCCGAGCGCCAGTGTCACCGACCGCGTCTGATTGCCTGGCCGGTAAAGGTTTGCGACGCCCTGACGCACGACGTACGGCCATCCGCGGCGTACCCCGCGCCGCGCCGCCCACGAAAGGAGAGTCGCACTCAGCACGAGCGCGAGGATAGCGGCCCCCACCGCACCGCTCATGTAGAGCGCCTGCTTTTCCGTGCGCGTTCGCGTGAGGGCGATCCCGACGACGCTGAGCACCAGCAGCAGGTCAACGAGGATCGGCGGGATGTCAGACCAGCGGCGGCGCAGGACTTCCGCATCGGTGTCGCGACGGAGCGTCTGCAG
>JACCRL010000354.1 GCA_013813605.1 Gemmatimonadaceae bacterium | reverse complement strand
GCTCGTAATTGCTGTAAGTACCAAAGCGGTACGAGCTGTAGAGCGGGTCGGAGATGACCATCCGATTCCTCGCGTGCCCGGCAAAAAAGTTCGGCAGTCGCTCCCGTTGCCTGGCCTCCATGAAGCCATCGTGGTCGGGATAGGCGGGGTAGAGCACCTGTACGTCACGGTCGAGAGCGACGGAGATCACCATCACGTACGCGTTCTCGCGCACTTCAATCACCGGCGTGATGTACGCGGAGATGCCGCCACCCGACTGCGAATAAACACGCACTACCGGCGCGTCTTCGTGCTGCCGGATGTCCTGCGCCGCAACGCTTGCTGTTCCCGCAAGAAATGCAAGCGTTCCAGCTGCCGACATCGCCGATCTCGTTCCCATCATTCGCTCCCGAAGTTGGCTTCCCGGGGAAGTAAGGGAGCAAGAAGAACGCCCGCCAGGGCGCCGATGACAGCATCGCCTACCTCGGCGTTCCTCAGCCTCTTACCTTGCGCCCATGCCGCTCCCGCAACTTCTCGACGCAATCGATTCCATCCCCGAGCTCGGTCGCCTGCTCAACGCTGCGCCCGCCCCCGGCGAGCGTTGCGGCGTGAGCGGACTCTGGGGATCGAGCGACGCCGTCCTGGTTGCCGCCCTCTCGCGGCGGGCAAGACAGCGCTTCTTCGTCATCGTCACCGACGGAGTCGCCGACGCCGAGCGTTGGCTCGCCGACCTGTCCACGCTTGTGGACACCTCACTGTCACCAGAAGGGGACGCAACGGCGGTCGCGTTTTATCCGCCGCGAGAGAGCTTCGGTGAGTCAGAGCCGCACGCCGAAATCGCCGGCGAGCGCGTCGAAACGCTCGAGCGAATCGGTACCGGCGACCTGCGCATTCTCATTACGACGAGCCGAGCGCTTCTCGAGCGCACGCAGCTGCCGCGCGCGCTCGCCGCGGCGCGACTCGAGATCAGAAAGGGCGACACGAGACGTCCCGAGGCGCTCGCGCATCATCTCGAGGCAGTGGGCTTCGAGCGCGTGCCGATGGTCGAGGATGTCGCTCAGTTCAGCGTCCGCGGCGGCATCTTCGACATCTACAGCTTCGGCATGGCCGAGCCCGTTCGCCTCGAGTTCTGGGGCGACGATGTCAGCGAGCTCCGCCACTTCGACCTCGTCACGCAGCGCTCGACGCGCGATGCCGAGATGGCGCTCATTCTTCCCGTTGACGGACAGATCGCCCTCGGCGACGAGGAGCCCGAGCGTCTGTCCATCCGCGCCCTGTTTGCGGCCGATACCGTGCTCGTCGTGCCGCAGGGAACGCGCATGGAGCCCGAGCTCGAGCGCACGTGGACGGAAGCGCAGCACCACATCGAGCTGGCGCGGCGGCGCGGCGAAGACACTCCCGACCGCAACGAGCTTTACGAAGAACCCGCGACGACCCTCGCCGCGATATCCGCTTTCGGGGCGCTCGATCTGTCCGGCGAGCTCTCCGATTTCGTCTTTCCGTTTCGCGAGCCCGAGAGCGTTCAGCGCGACATCCGCGCGCTCAAGAAAGTCGTCGCCGACGGAATTGCCACAACGATTCTGTGCGACAACGCCGGACAGGCGGAGCGGCTCGACGAGCTGCTGAACGACGACCGCGTTTCTCCGGCCAGCCTCAGTATCGGCGTGTTGAACGGCGGATTCCTGATTCCGCCGCAACGTGACGGCTTTCCCGGTCTTCGCGTCCTCACCGATCACGAGATCTTCCGCCGCGAGCGGCGGTTCCGGCGTTCGCGGCGCTACGTCACCGGCAGCGCGCTCGAAAGCCTCACCGCCCTCAAGCCCGGAGATTTTGTCGTGCACCTGGAGCATGGTGTCGGCATCTATCGCGGCATCGAGAAGATGTTCGTGCGCGAGAGCACCGTCGAAGTAGCGGTGATCGAGTACGAGGGCGGAGATCGTCTCAACGTCCCGCTCTACCGTATCGACCAGATCGAGCGTTACCGTTCCGCCGCCGACGTCACTGGCGATGCGCCTCCGCCACGACTCCACTCGCTCGGCGGCAAGCGCTGGGCGGCGCAGCGCGACAAGACGCGCGCGGCGATCCAGGAGATGACGGTCGAGCTGCTCGATCTCTACGCGCGGCGCAAGGTCGCCACCCGGCCACCGCATTTCCCGGACAGCGTGTGGCAGCGACAGCTGGAATCCTCCTTCCTCTTCGAGGACACACCCGACCAGCGGACCGCCACCAGCGACGTAAAGGGCGACATGGAGAAGCCGCGCCCGATGGACCGCCTGCTCGTCGGCGACGTCGGCTACGGAAAAACGGAGATTGCCGTGCGTGCCGCGTTCAAGGCGGTGCAGTCTGACCGCCAGGTGGTGGTGCTCGTCCCGACGACGATTCTCGCCGAGCAGCACGCGCGCACGTTCGGCGAGCGGCTGGCCGATTTTCCGGTGACGATTCGCACGATGAGCCGCTTCCAGACGCCGAAGGAGCAGGCAGAAGTGCTCGCCGACCTGAAGACGAAAAAGATCGACGTCGTCATTGGCACCCACCGCCTGCTCAGCCCCGATGTCAGCTTCTCGAACCTCGGCCTCATCGTCGTCGACGAGGAGCACCGCTTCGGTGTCAAACACAAGGAACGCCTGAAGAGGCTCAGACTCGACACCGATGTGCTGACGCTCACCGCTACACCGATTCCCCGCACGCTGCACCTGTCGCTCGCGGGACTTCGCGACATGACGCTGATGCAGACGGCGCCGCGCGACCGGTCGCCGGTGCTCACGTACGTCGAGCCGTGGGACGATGGCCTCATCGACGAAGGCATCTCGCGCGAGCTCGATCGCGGCGGGCAGGTGTTCTTCGTCCACAACCGCATCGAGACGATCGAAGCCATGGCCGACCACATCCGCCGCGTCGTTCCGCGCGCGAGAATTGGTGTGGGCCACGGCCAGATGAAGGAGCGCGAGCTGGAAACGGTGATGCGCAGCTTCGTCGAGGGAGAGACCGATGTTCTCGTCTCGACGATGATCGTAGAGTCGGGACTCGATGTGCCTAACGCCAACACGATGTTCGTCAACCGCGCCGACACCTTCGGGCTCGCCCAGCTCTATCAGCTTCGCGGCAGAGTCGGACGGTCGCACCGCCGCGCCAGCTGCTACCTGTTGGTGCCCGACTCGATCGACGAGGAAGCAAATCGGCGCCTCAGCATCCTGGAGCACCACACCCAGCTCGGCGCCGGCTACCAGATCGCGCTCAAGGACCTCGAGCTGCGCGGCGCCGGCAACCTGCTCGGGCCCGAGCAATCGGGATTCGTGCACGCCGTCGGCTTCGACATGTACCTGCGCATGCTCGACGAGACGGTGAAGCGCGTGATGCGGGGCGACGATGCGCCGCGCCTCCAGCCGTCGGACATCTCCATCGACCTGCCCGCCTACCTGCCTGACGACTACATCAGCTCGCAGGAGGCCAAGCTCGACGTCTACCGGCGGCTCACGCACATGACGGACATCGGCGAGATCGAGGGCTTGCGCGAGGAAGTGCGCGACCGCTTTGGCGTCATCCCGGAGCCCGCGCGTGCCTTCTTCGGAACCGCTCTCCTGCGAGTGCTGGGCGGGGCGTCGGACATCGAGTCGGTCCTCGTGCGCGGCGACGAGGCCCGTATTACTTTTCGCGAGCATGCGGTTCCCCGCATGAAAGGCATTTCGGCGGCTTTCCACGAAGTGCAGTTTCAGGCGGAGGTGCGACGTGCGCATCCGCTGTCGCTGAAGCTCACCCGCCTCGGCGGCTCCGAGATGCTGGATGGTCTCGTTCGCGCGCTGACAACTCTGCGCCCCTCCTGAATTCGTTAACCCGCACCACTGAAATCATGAAACGGAAATTCGCTTACGCCGCCGCAGCAGCAGCAACGGTCATTACTCTCGGCGCCTGCACGGGGCTCAAGGACGCCCTCAGCGCGCATACGGACCGCGTTGCCGAGGCTGAGGGCCAGGAGCTGTCGGTGAACCGGCTCGCGACGCTGATGGGCAAGTCACGCGCGCCGCTGCGCAAGGACGTGGCGAAGCTCGTCGCCAATGTGTGGGTTGACTACCAGCTGCTCGGTCGGGCCGCCGCTGACGGCGACTCGCTCGGCGATGCCAAGGCGATTGACGAGGCGATGTGGCCGACGATCGCCAACATGAAGGCGCGCAAGTGGTACGAGCGCGTCTCGAAGACGTGGGGCACCGCGGATCCCGTCGGCGCGCAGTCCAAGTACGCTTCGGGCGAGCTGATGGCAGCCAGCCACATCCTGCTGCTGACGCCGCAGGGAACGCCGGACGCCGCCAAGGCCGAGATCAAGCGTCGCATCGAAGGGATTCGCGGCCAGGCGACGGTCGCCAACTTCGCTTCGCTAGCGGCAAGGCACAGCCAGGATCAGGGAAGTGCACAGCAGGGTGGCGCACTCGGAATTTTCCCGAAGGGAGCGATGGTGCCCGAGTTCGAGCGCGCGCTGATCGCGCTTCCGCCCGGCGGTATCTCTCCTGTTGTCCAGACGCAGTACGGATATCACGTCCTCCACCGTCCTACGTACGAGCAGGTGAAGGGTTCGCTCCTCCAGGCCTCCAAGGGCCGCTCGATGGCAGTCGCCGAGAGCACTTACCTGGCGAAGCTCG
>JACCRL010000328.1 GCA_013813605.1 Gemmatimonadaceae bacterium | reverse complement strand
TCCGCCGCCGCACCGTCGGTATCGAAGAGCATCTCGTGCCGCTGCGGGTGCGCGACAAGATAGCGCTTCACCTTGGCCGGTGACTGATTGATGGCGACAGCAACGGCGATGAACTTCACTCTCTTGCCGTATTTCTTTTCCGCCGCCATCAGCGCCGGCATGAGCTCCTTACAGCTGGGGCACCACGTCGCCCAGAACTCGATCATCACCGGCACTTTCCCGATGTAGCGCGAGAGATCAACCGCTTTTCCGTCGAGGGTGCGCACGACCGCCGGCCCTGGACGAGTGCCGATCGGAATCCCCATGTCCTGCGCGGCAATCGGGCGTGCGGGCAAGGCGAGAATTAGCGCGGCGAAGGCGATCGCGCTGAGCGAGCGAAGTTGATTTCTCATTGGTGTTGGGCTGGTGGACAACCGGGTCAGATCAGGAGCTGCCCCATCTTCACAAGGTAATACTCCGCAGCGCCCAACATGATCAGCGCGAAAATTCGCTTGACCCAGACCATCCAGTCTCCCGCGCGCGGTAGCCGCGACAGTGTTCCACTCGACAGCCCGACCGCCACGAGAAGCGTGCACATCCCGAGCGAGAAGACGAAAAGATAGAGAAAGCCGAGGACGCCGCTCTTTGTCGCGGTGACCCACGTGAGAACCGCCGCCATGACGGGCGCCGAACAGGGCGCTGCGACAAGCCCCGACACCGAGCCCATCACGAGAGCGCCGGGGATGCTCCCTCCCCCTCCCGCCGTCGCGGCGCGGGTTACGAGCGCCGACGGCAGCTTCACGCTGATGACATCGAGCATCGCCAGCGCGGCGATCACGAGCATGTTCGCCATCGCGAAATACAGCCACGGATTGGTGCTCACCGAGCCGAACATCGTTCCCGAAAGTCCCGCGAACAGCCCGAGCGCCGCGTACACGGTTGCGAGCCCGACCACGTAGGCGGCGGTCAGCATTATTGTTCTCGACCGCGGCCGCGCCTTCTCCCCCACCGCACCGCCGCCGACGATCGCCGCCGTGATGGGGATCATCGGATAGATGCACGGCGTCAGACTCGTGAGCACCCCGGCGATGAAAACCAGTGGGAGCGCGGTAAGAGGGCTCGCCGAGAGCTGGGTTGAAAGCTGAGTGAAGTCCACTGTCCGTGAAATCTACCTCCGCGGCAGCAGCTCCTCGAACAGGTCGAGCGCGCGTGGATCGTTCGACTGGCCGAGCCAGAAGAGCGCTTTCTTCCTGATCTCCGGGTCGCGATTCGTGCGCGCCACCGTAATCAGCGCTGGTACGCCCTGTTCCCTGGGCCGCTGCGACAGAGCGAACACGGCCGCTTCGCGCACCTCCTGGTCGACGCTGTTGTCGCCCACGATCGCGCTCAGGTTTTTCGTTGCGGCTTCGCCTGCGGCCTGACCAAGCCAGAATACCGCCTGGTTTCGCGTTCCGCGCTGACGGCTGCCGTCGCGCGCGAGTCGCAGCAGCGCCGGCCATATCACCGCGCTGTCGGCGAGCGTCGCGGGAAAGATCGCCTTCTCGGCCACCTTCCCACTGGCAGTCGACGCAAGCGAGAGGAGGTAGTCCGCCCCATCCGGCGCCCTGACCGCGCCGAGGTCGACAACGCCGGCCCCGGCCGGTCGCCACCGTCCGCCCACGTAGTAACGAAGGGCGACAGTTTCGCTCTGCCTGCGCTCGATCACTACACGGGCGGGGCCAACGCTGCAGTCGCTATCCCATTCCACATCCTGGGATGAGCGCACGCCGGCACGATCGTTATCCCATTGCGTGGTGCTCGTCCCGACACGAATCATGTTGCCACCGCCACATATCCCCGGCCGAACGGCGAACGTCATGCGAACGGTCCCGTTGCTCACGCCGGCAACGCGACTGGCAATGCTTTGCCCTGCCGCAACACTGGCGCCCCCCAGTGTTACGCAAAGGGCGATCACGGTTGCCGAGAGATTCATCGTCCGGGCGCTCACTTGTTGATCAGGTCCATGAGGAATTGCTGCACGCGGGGGTCGCGCGACTGTCCAAGCCAGAAAATCGCTTTCTTGCGCCGCTCGGGATCGCGGTCGGTGCGCGCGATCGCGAAGAGCTTGTCCACCGCTGCGCTTTCGCGGGTGCGCTGCGAGTAGACGAAGATGAGCTGATCCTTCATCTCGCCCGACTCCATGCGGTCGTAGAGCCTCACCAGCTCGGCGATTTCAACGCCGGACTGTCCGGCCCAGAACAGCGCCTTCTTGCGCAGCTCCTCGTTCTCGCGCGGATTGAGCGCGATGTCGAGCAGCCAGCGGTCATTGCCGGCTCCTTTCTGCTGCGACAGCGAGAAGAGGACCTTCTCGCGCAGATCCACGTCGGTCAGCCTGGCGTACAGGGCGCGCAGGAACGCGGTGTTCTCGGGATTGCGGCGCTGGCCGAGCCAGAAGATCGCCTTCTCGCGCAGCTCGGCGGGCTCACTCTCCCGGAGAGCGTAATCGCGCAGGATCTGGGGCGCTCGTCCCTCCCTCTGCTGCGACAGCGCGAACAGCGCCTTGTCGCGCAGGTTTACATCGCCGCCGCCCTTGAGAATTCCTTCAAGCAGGTCAGTGGCGCGCGCTCCGCCCACCTGCGAGAGCCAGAACACCGCTTGCTCTCGTACTTCGCCATCCGGGTCGTTGCGCGCGATGCTCATTAGGATGTCCGCCGTCCGCTCGGTCCTCTTCTGCGAGACGAGGAACACCGCCTTGCGGCGAAGCCCAACGGAGCACGCGTCACGGCGCGCGAGCACCTTCTCGAGAATCGGCATCGCGCGGTCGGCATCCATCTGGAGCAGCGCGTTCAGCGCAGCGATGCGATCGTCGTTGTCGTCGTCTTCCGACGGACAGGATCCGGCTGCTGGCGCGCGATCCCGGATCGCGACCCTCTCCCTTTCACCGGCCTCGCGGGTGCCCTCGGCGCGCTCGAGAATGGACGCCGTGCAGTCTTCGTCGCCCCGCTTTGCGAGCTCGCCGCAGACGCGCGTCACCAGGCTCCGGGCATCGCTGCCACGGGCGACGGACGGATACCTTCGCGTGAGTGACTTGAGCCGCTCGAGGGCGGTCTCGAGGTCGTCGGACTCGCCGCTCCGATAAAGAGCGAACGCTTCATAGTAAAGAGCCTGGCCCGCGTAGGCGGACTGCGGGTAGCGCTCGCTGATGCGGTGGAAGACTTCGGCGGCGCGCTTGTAGTCGCCGCGCGACAGCGCCTCGCGCGCGATCCGGTACAGTGAATCAGCGGGATCACCGAGCGCCCATGGGGCGGGCGCCAGTTCCGGCGTGTCGCCGGCTGATCGAGCGGGATCCGCCGCGACAAGCGTGGCATACGCCGCTGGCTGCGTGTCGGAGATGTCGGGCGCGGTGCCGGACTGTGCCAGTCCGAAGCCAGCGGAAGAAAGCATCGCTGCGGCGGTGAAAAAAGTCTTGATTGTCATCGTATGGTTCTCAGGTACCGCGCTGGCCCGCGGGAATCGCGGTGCGCAGTCTCGTAAGTACGTTTTCCTGCTGAAGGGTATTTTCGATCGCCTTCCGATCCTCGGCGGCGGTGGCGGGGGACAACTGTACGATCTGCACGAGCACGAGCTCCAGGTCTTCAAGCAGAGGGCGGCGCTGCTGGTCGGCGGCGACTGGCGAGTCGAGCAGCAGCCTCGTGCTCGCAAGGAGATCGCGTGCCCACCGTGCGAGCTGCGCGTCGAGCTGCGCGTCTGCCTCACTGCGCGTCCGGAAAGACGTGAGAAGAGCCTCGGCGTTGCTCAGGTGGCGCAGTGCCACGAGCTGATAGGCCGAAGCGGGCTGGTTGACGGAGAGGTCGCTACCGGCGACGAAGCCAGTCGAGGGGGCGGGTTTTCCGCCCCGGAACACGGAGCCTCCCGGCACGGCCGTCGCGAGTTGCGGCACGGGTGCGCGCCCCGCTGGCGAAATTACGCGTCCGCGGCCGCCGTTGGTGCGAGGAGGATTGTCCACGCGTGGTGCGCGTTCGCCGGCGCGCCCGCCATTGCTTCCCCGGATCGCGAGATCATCGGGAACGCCGGCAACGCGAGACGATGGAAGATCGGTCGGATCCATCGTCTGCGTGCCGGTTTGGGGCGGCGTTTCGGCCGGACGGTTCGGAACCGCCGCGCGCCGCGAATTGGCGGCAGCCGTAGTGGGCGTTGGCCGCACGCTGGCGCGCTCAGCCGACCAGCGTCCGACGCCGACGCCTGTGGCAACCAGCAGCACGGCGGCGGCAGCCAGCCAGAGGCGACGCCCGGCAAACGGATGCCGGG
>JACCRL010000303.1 GCA_013813605.1 Gemmatimonadaceae bacterium | reverse complement strand
GCATTCGATACGCTTGCCGATGCGCCCGAAGACATCCGCACCAATAAGCGGTACAGGGATACGGGCGACTTCAGCATCGATGGTCTCGTGAAGCGAATCGAATCGGATTTCGGCGCCCAGTCGCTGGACATCGTGATTCACTCCCTGGCGAATGGGCCCGAGGTGAAGAAACCGCTGCTCGAGACGAGCCGCGCCGGATACCTGACTGCCGTGAGTGTCAGCGCCTACTCACTCGTGTCAATGGTGAGCAGACTCGCGCCGCTGATGCGTCCCGGAGGGTCGTTTCTGTCTCTCACGTACATGGCAAGTGAGCGCGTGATACCCGGCTACGGCGGAGGGATGTCATCCGCGAAGGCGTCTCTGGAGAGCGATACGCGGACGCTTGCCTACGAGGCAGGACGCAAGTATGGGCTGCGGCTCAATACGATCTCAGCCGGTCCGTGGGCATCGCGGGCGGCGAGCGCGATCGGCATCATCGACCGCATGGTGGACTACTGCGCCGCAAACGCGCCGCTCGCCGAGCCGCTCAGACCGGAAGAGGTGGGGAACACCGCCGCATTTCTGTCCAGCCCGCTCGCCGCCGGAATCACCGGCACCATCATCTACGTTGACAAGGGATACCACTCGATGGGAATGTCGGTCACCGCGCTCGAGTCGCAGGGTTAGCTCAGGGAGCTTTTTTCGAGTTCGGTGTTTTCAGCGCATCCAGCCGAACGCGGATCGCGCGCAGCTCCTCGACGGTGAACGGACCCATCAGCGTGAATCGCTTTCGGGTGCTGAACTCCACCCATGAGACACTGTTCATCGTCATCGCTGCAGTCGGAGGCGCCGGCGCGAGCGCCGCGTCTGCCGCGCTTCCCCGTGCCGGAGCCTGACGCGCCTCTCCGGTGCGTGCCCTTTCCATTCGCGGTGCGGACTGCGCAGCAGGTTCGGTTGCCACGCCGGTCGTCACGACCGCGGAGAGCTGCACGCTTTCGGCCGGCGACTCCGTCAAGGTCACAGTCTTGCCGGCACCGACTTCATAGACTGAACGTCGAACTCCGCCCGCAGAATCGGTGCGCGCGAGACGGGGTTCCGGCGAGGCTGGCGCGGCGTCGGGCTCCTGTTGCCGCCCCCGGAGGGTGATTCGGTGCGGTCCGGCGATAGCCGGGGCGGGGTCCGGTAGAGGAACGGAGTTCTCCGCTACTTCTGGTGATGCTCTTTTCATTACCGGCGGCGGCTGCTCTAAACGAGCGGAGCGTTGCGCCACCATGTCGGCTGGCGATTTCGCTGCGGTGGTAGCCGCGACTCTCGGTGGAGCCGAAGCGGCATCGGAGGCGCTGGGGCGGCCCGCACTGGTACCACCGTGTACGATGGGTTCTGACATGCGGTCGCGACCGGCCGGTGGCATTTCAGCGCGCGAAACCGTTGGCGCAGTGATCGCCGCAACTCCCGATTCGCTTACGGCGCTCTCGTTCGCCGTCACGGGCACAGTCGCCTTTGTGGCTACAGAATCGAGTTGCATGCCATCGCGGCCGGTGCGGCCGAGTACCACGAAGCTTCCGGCCGCAACAACGAATACGGCAGCGGCGGCGCGAAGCATCGCGCGCCGATTGCCGGACCCTGGCGGCGCGACAGGAATGACTCCGCGCGGTGCCTCATCCAGCGCGGTCAGGATGCGCGACGAAGCAGCGATGAAGCCGCGCGCTTCCGCGACCGCCGCGCCGCAGGTGGGGCAGGCCGCTACGTGAGACTCGATTTCCGCCGCTTGCGTGAGCGGCAGCTGTCCATCGAGCCACGAGTGTATGGTTCCTTCTTCAGGATGCTGCATTTTTTTCCCTTGTCTCTCTGGCCTTTTGCAGTTCTTCGTAGCTCTCCACCAGCCGTCGCCTCGCGCGTGACAGCGTCGTGCCGACCGACCCCGGCGAGAGGTCGAGCGCCTCCGCAATCTCGCCGTAGTCCAGTCCTTCTTCCCGCATCAGGAGCGCGAGCCTGTCACGCTCGGCGAGCGCGTCGACGGCCTTTCGCGCCATCGCCGCGTCCTGCGCCCTCTCGATCGAGGTCTCTTCCGGCTCGCTGAAGGAATCGCGCTCCTCTTCGGCGAGCAGCGCCAGGTGCTTTCTTCGGCGTATGTCCTTGCGAGCTTCGTCTCTCACGAGATTGGTCGCCACCGCGAACAGCCACGCACGCTCATTCTCGATTGAAGTCTGCCTGAGCGCGCGCACGAAAGTCTCCTGAGCCACCTCTTCCGCCCAGTCCCTGTCGCCGAGCCGGCGCGTGAGATACCGCACCAGCGCGGCGTTGTAGGTACGGAAGAGGCGCTCGACATCAGTCACAGGCCTACCAGCGTTCCCGCAGCGAAACGAGCTCGCGCTCGCTCATGCGCTCCACTCCATCCTCGCCGACTTCGATGGCGACGTCCCTGCCGCTGACGATCACCTTTTCACCGAGCGCGAATACTTCCTTGAGCTCGGGGATGCCCTCGACGATACTGAAGTAGGCTTCCGAGAACGCCTTGACGCGGACCTTGTTTGTCGACGGCTTGTAGCCGGTGTCGGTCCAGACGCCGGAGCGAAGAATGAAGGTTCGGTTTGCGGCGCGTCGTATTGTCGCCGAGGCGCTCACACCCGAGGCAACGTCTGCATCGGAAAGAGTGGTCGCCCGGCGTTGCGCAGCTGCCGACTTCGCCGCCTCGAATGACTGCGCATTCGTCGGAGCGGTGGGGGTAGCGGTGACGACGCTTTCCAGCCGGATCGAGCCGGAGCTCGTCCCTCCTGCCCTGCCGCGGAGCTGTTGCGGGAAACCACGCGGATCCATGCCGGGCTCGAGCACCAGGTACGACGTGAACTGGGTCGGAATCCCGTACCGCTCTCCCAACTCGCGTATCTCACCGTTCATTTCGTCCGAGCCGCCATGCTTTCTCTTCTCCGCGCTCAGGTACCCGACACGCTGCGTAGCCCAGAGGCGCGCGACAAACTGATTGTCGCGGCTGCGCTCCGGAAACGACACCCGGCTCGTCCACGAGACGGGACCACCTGTCGTACGCCCCTCGAAGCGAAGCGTCGCGGGACCGCTCCCGTCGTAGCGCGTAAGCAGGATGAGGTCCTCACCGGCAAATATGTCCACGGCGTCGGAGGGATGCATTTTCCTGAGTCTTACGCCTTCGGCACGCACGCGCACGTCGGTCACCAGCGGGCTTGTGAGCCTGCTGGCGACGATGCTTACCGCGTGCTCTACATTCTCCTCAGGCCGCACGAAGCTCGCGGTGCCGCGGCCCTCGAGGGCGAGCTGTTCCATCAGCGACACGTTCAGGTCGGCGCCGACCCCGAAGGTGAACACGCGTCGCGAGCCGCGACGCCGGCCGACCTGCTCGGCAATTACCGCAGGATCCCGTTCACCGACCGTTGGGAGCCCATCGGTCATGAAGAGAATGATGGGAATTCTTCCCGGCTCCGTGTCAGTCGAGAGTGCTTCGTCCAGGGCGCCGGCGATGTTGGTCGATCCCTGCGCGTCGAGCTCTTCGATGTATCTCTCGGCGGCGCGAAGATTCTCTCGCGATGCGACGGAATATCCATCGCGAAAGCTGCGCACGTCGGTGGAGAAGTCGATCAGGCGAAAGCGGTCGGCCGGCGAAAGGCTGGCGAGGAACTGTTTCCCCGCCGCGCGTGCCTGGCGAATCTTCTCGCCGCTCATCGATCCGGATACGTCGATGACGAAAGTCAAGTCGCGCGGAACCGCGCGCGGCGCGATTGCCGGCGGTGTCAGTGTGATGAGTGCGAACCCATCGTCGGAA
>JACCRL010000295.1 GCA_013813605.1 Gemmatimonadaceae bacterium | reverse complement strand
TTGTCCGGTGATCGAGTACTGCCGACAGGTCGGGGTCACCACGCACCGCTGAGCGTAGCTATTTCCTTGTGCCGGCGAGCTGCAGCAGGGAATCTCCGGTGAGCCGAAAGCCAACCCATTCGTTCATCTCCCTGGCGCCGATGCGCTCGTAGAACGAGATGGCGAGCTGATTCCATTTGAGCACCGACCACTCCATGCGGCCGCACTTCCGCTCGACAGCGATGCGCGCGAGCGCCTGCAGCAGCGCGTAGCCGGCCCCGAGCTTGCGGGCGGAGGGCCGGACGAAGAGGTCCTCGAGATAGAGGCCGCGATTTGCCAGCCACGTGGAGTAGTTGTGAAAAAAGAGCGCGAAGCCGACGGGTTCGTCGCCGCTGTAGGCGATGATCACCTCCGCCGCGGGCCGGCCGCCGAAGAGAGTGTCGAGAAGCATCGCATCAGTGACGACCACCTCGCCCGGCTGCGCTTTCTCGTACTCGGCGAGCTCCAGGATGAACGCGCGAATGAGCGCAACGTCATTGCGGGTGGCTGGCACAACGCGGATCCCGGTCGTCTTGTCGAGCACGAGCGGATAATCAGACTGGCACAATCGCAAGTCAATGCCATCTTTGGCAGATGACATCGCGCACCGAAATGTTTGCCGCCGGGAGCGGCACCGCATGAAGAAAGGGATTCGCATTTCCACCGAGCCGCCGGCGGCGCCGCTTCCCGCCCGCACGAGACGGGTTCGCGTCCTCAGCCGGCTGATGGACGAGGCCATTCCAATCCCTGGAACGGGACGGCGCATCGGGCTGGATGCGATCGTCGGCCTCATCCCGGGCGTAGGCGACCTTATTGGCGGAGCGGCGTCGGGCTACATCATTCTCGAAGCGGCACGGGCCAACGTCCCGACGATTACGCTGGTGAAGATGCTCGCCAACGTCGGCGTTGACACTCTCGTCGGTGTGCTACCAGTGGCCGGCGACCTGTTCGACGCGGCGTGGAAAGCCAACACGCGTAATGTCGCGCTGCTCGAGCAGCATCTCAGCAAGACCGAGGCGTTGGAAAAGCCGGGCGAAAAGAAAGCGGCGGTCGGGGCATCCATCGTCGCGATGGTAGTACTCGCTGCCATCGTGCTCGGCGGTGTCGCGCTCGGCATTTTCGCCGGGCGGATGCTCTGGAGGCAGTTCAACCAGTAACGGCGGGCAGCTTTGCCCTTCCAAGTGGCAGTTTAGAGCCAGTCAACTACCTTTGGTGTGTACCGGCGCCGTGGCCAAGTGGTAAGGCGGCAGACTGCAAATCTGCTATTCGTCAGTTCGATTCTGACCGGCGCCTCTTTAAATGCGACCAACATCCGTTCGCGTCAGACCTGTGCGCGGGCGTCCTGCCGCCGGCGAGCGCCCGGGCGAGCCGCGCACGGGGAATCGCCCCTCGTCTCAGACAGCAGCGGCCCCGCAGATAGCTTGAAGTCCGCGCGAAATGACTCTGGAGACAACCCGTCCCGCTGGTATGGTGTCTCAGTATACCAAGAATCCTTCCGGGTGTATATTGCCGCCCTGACCCTAACCGCCAGATCCGCATGAGCTCCACGAAGATCAAGCATGCGCCGCAGTGAACAAGAGCGCTCCCATCGAGGTCGTCGTCACCCGTGGAAGGCGACTCGAGTTCATGATCCAGCCGCGGCAGGGACAGTGATGCGCGGCCGCCCTCTCTCCGCCGGTTCCCCATGAGCGCATCGGCAGCGCTTCGCGTGTAGCGGCCCAACCAGGTTTACGACCGGCTGCGAACGCTGATCATCCGCGGCCGCATCGGTCCCGGCGTGCGCATCGTCGAGAACGATATCGCCGAGCGACTGGGCGTAAGCCGCACTCCTGCGCGCGAGGCCATACTGCGGCTGTATCAGGAAGGTTTTCTCGTCGCGACCGACACCACACGGCGGGTCGAGCTCGCCGTCGCACCGCTCACGCGCGATGATCTCGTCGATCTCTACCGGATCATGGGCGCGCTCGAAGGCAGCGCATCGCGAGGGCTCGAGCTGCTGGCCGAAGCGCGGCGGCGCGAGCTTGTGCGCGATCTGAAGGATCTGGAATCACGCTTCGAGAGCGCGGCGGGCGAGAAGAAGATCGACTACGACCAGGTGTTCGAGAGACACAATGCCTTTCACGCGCGGCTGATGGCATCGTGCGCCGCGCCGCGGCACCGCGTGCTTCTCGAAACGGTCCGCCCACAGGTGGAGCGCTACGAGTGGGTATATGCCCCGCTCGTCGGGCCGGACTACTCGGCCACCTTCGCCGAGCACGAGGACATCATCAAG
>JACCRL010000292.1 GCA_013813605.1 Gemmatimonadaceae bacterium | reverse complement strand
GTTGTTGTTCGGGCCCTGCACGAACGTCGCGGGGGCATTGGTGAGGGTCAGTCTCTCGACGATAAAGGGTTGGGCCGCATCGCGAACCTTGCTCGGACGGAATGCGTCGTCGAACGGCGTGGGCGCGAAGCTGGTGCCGGTAGCGCCCTGGCTGCCCGACTTGGGCGCGATCAGGTCGCGAATCGCGGCGGCATGGCGAGCTTCCACCGAAACGATCTTGCCGGCAAGAAGCAGGTTGTTGAGGTTGGTGATGAACTGCGCTGATCCGTTGTACGCGGCGACTCCCAGGTCCTCGAAAGTACGGGCCGTGGCGAGAACCGACGTCCGATCCGCGAAGTTGAGGTTGCCGTAGTTCGTGTTGAGGGTAAAATCATTCGCGGGCGTCAGGATGATCTTGAATGCCTCGCGGTGAATGATCTCGTGGTTCTTTAGATCGCCAAGAATGCCCTGATCAGCGGCCGGGAAACCTGACATGTTGGCCACCACGCGGGTGTAGAAATCTGCTTCCAGCTGTTCGAGCGCATACGCGAACTGAAAGATCGCGATATCGCCCTTGGCGAAGTCGACGACGACTGGTGCCCCGCTATTCGGAGGTCCTATCGGGCCGTCGCCGAAACCATCGTTGTCGTCGTCGTCGCTGCAGCTCGTAAGAACGCTGGGCAGGAAGATCGCCGCTCCGCCAACTCCCATCAATCTGAGGAAGTCGCGTCTGGTCTTACCATCCAGCAGCTGCGACGCGCTGGATATAACCAATGTTTTTTTGTCGCTCATACCTGCTCCTCTCTGTTTGTCGGTAACCAATCGTTCTCCGCCGTTGGAAGTGGAGACGAATGCACGGCAGGGAGGAAGGCAGGGGCGGGGCCGCGATTGAAGGAACCGGGGCCATTCACGTAAACGCTGTACATTCCATGTAGCAGTTGAGCTTGCTCGTAGGACGCTGGTACATGTAATGTCTGTTTCTAACCCATTTTCACGGAAATTCGCCAAGAAATGCCGGCCCGCAGGCGACCGCAGATAGCAAGCGAGCTCAGAGGGCGCATCGAGCGCGCGCTGATGACCGGGGCACTTGCCCATGGGGACCGGCTGCCCAGCACCCGCGAAATGGGGGCTGAGCTTGACGCTGACCCGCGGGTCGTGCTTGCCGCATACCGCGACCTGGCTGGCGAGGGACTGGTGGAGTTGAGGCCCCGGTCGGGGGTGTATGTCGCCCGCCACGCCCTCTATGACCAGGGGAAGCGGCCGCCCCGGCCGTGGCTTACCGAGATTCTCGCCGGTGCCGTCACGCGGGGCTTTTCCACCCGTGATTTCTGCGACGACCTGCGTGAGGCCGCACTTGGCAGCAAGCTGAGAGCTGTAGTCATCGCAACGACTTACGACCAGTCGGCGGGGCTATGCCGCGAGCTCCGCGCCGACTTTGGCATCGAGGCCACCGGAATACTTGGCGAGACACTGAAGCGCGGCCTCCCCATACCAGCTGCGCTCAGTCGCGCCCACCTCGTCCTCAGCACCGCGATTCACGCCGAGCTCGGGGGCCAGCTCGCAAAGAAGCTCGGCAAGCGTTTCATCGTCGCGAAGGTGCGCCCTGAAATCGTCGGCGACGAATGGCTGCTGCTACTCGACCGGGAAGTGTTCGTCGTCGCCGTTGACCCGCGATTTCTGCGAGCACTTCGCGGCTATCTCGCTTCGACGCCGGGCGCGGAAAACGTGAAGATGCTGGTCGCCGGCCAGGACGATCTTTCCGTGATTCCCCGCGACGCGCCCACTTACGTGACTCAGGCCGCGCGCGAGCGGCTCGGCCGCACCCGCATCCCCGGCCGTCTCATCCCGCCGGCGCGGGTTTTCTCCGCTGATTGCGTGCGCGCGATACTCAACATCGTCGTCGAGGTAAACACGGAGCGCTGAGATCTAGCGGAGCCCAAGCAGCTTGTGGGTCTGCATGCTAAGCCGCCAGCGCGGATTGTCGAGACAATACTGGATCGCCCGCTCAGTGTTCGCTGCCGCATGAGGACCATCCATCGGCTGAAGAAAGAAATGAAGGAAGTCCATTCCCTCATAAGTCTCCGGACCGGCCCCATCCTGCGGATATACCAGCTTGATCTCGCTGCCTCGCGTCTGCACCAGCGGAGCGCCCGCCTTGGGGCTCACGCAAATCCAGTCGATCGAAAGCGGAGCTGGACGTGTGCCATTCGTCTCGACTGCAACGGTGAATCCCCGCCGGTGAAGGGCCGCAACCAGCGCCTCGTCTACCTGCAGCAGCGGCTCGCCTCCGGTGCAGACCACATACTTGCCGCCATCTCCCGCTCCCTGCCAGCACTCGACGATGCGAGCGGCGAGGTCCTCCGCGGTCGCGAACTTCCCTCCGTCCGGGCCTGTGCCGACGAAATCAGTGTCGCAGAATTTGCACACGGCACGCGAACGGTCTTCTTCGCGTCCCGTCCAAAGATTGCAGCCGGAAAAGCGGCAGAACACCGCTGCGCGGCCACTCTGGGCGCCCTCTCCCTGCAGCGTGTAGAAGATCTCCTTGACGGTGTAGCTCACGTCGGCCCACCGACTCTGTCCGCGGTCCGGCCTGCGTAGCTGATCGGATCCTCGGCGCCCGCTTCAGCAAAACCCTTCCGGCGCAGCTGGCACGCATCGCACCTGCCGCATGCCTCGCCACCGGGCGCTGGATCGTAGCAGCTGGTTGTCAGCGAGTAGTCGACGCCCAGTGACAGCCCGAGCTCTATGATCTGCGCCTTGCTCATGTCGATCAGCGGCGCGCGAATCTTCACCTTCGTCATGCCCTCGACACCCGCTCGGGTGGCCAGGTTTGCCATCCGCTCGAACGCGGCGATGTACTCGGGCCGGCAATCGGGATACCCGCTATAGTCGAGAGCGTTGACGCCGATGAAGATGTCCGCCGCGCCGGTGACCTCGGCGAGCGCGGTCGCGTAGGAGAGAAAGATCGTGTTGCGTGCCGGCACGTAGGTGATCGGGATCGTGCCTCGCGCGCCGTCTTGCCCGAGGTCGCGATCCTTGGGAATTTCCGTTCTCGTCGTCAGCGCAGAGCCGCCGAAGAGACCGAGGTCGATGTCCACGACGTAGTGGTGGACTACCTCCTCCGCGCGGGCGATTTTACGGGCGGCCTCAACTTCGGCCAGGTGCCGCTGTCCGTAGCTGAAGGTGAGGGCGTGGAGAGCGAATCCTTCACGGGAGGCCAGCCGTAGTACGGTGGTCGAGTCGAGTCCTCCGCTGAGGAGAACAACGGCGCTCGGACGGGATGGGGAAGGCAACGAACCTGACTCCTGTGTGTCGAACAGTGCGCAGCGAAAGATACTTCATGCAATCCAAAGAGAGGCAGATGAGAGAGCAAGCAAGGGTGAGAATCGTGCGCGGCGTTCTTGCGATCGTGGCGGCGGCATCCATTGGGTGCGCGACTGCGACGCAGCAATCGGAACGCGGGCAGGGAGGTGGGGATCCGCTATCGGCGCAGGCGCTCAGCCGGCGCCTGTACGCATTCGCGGACGACTCGATGCAGGGGCGCCAGTTCGGACTTGAGGGCAATCTCAAGGCGACAGCTTACCTCGCTGCCCAGGTGCAGCGACTCGGCCTCCGGCCAGGTGGGGATAACGGAACCTACTTGCAGGAGGTTCCGGCCTTTCGCATTTCGCTTTCTCCCGGTGCACGGGTGATGCTCGATGGCGCTCCGCTGGAGCTCGGTACCGACTACCTGCCTGCATATCCGTCGAGCGGCCGCGTTCATGTACCTCTCAGCACAACGATTATTTACGGCGGGAATCTGGCGGACACCACGACGCTCATCTCACCAGAGCAGGCGCGAGGCAAAGCCGTCTTCTTCAACGCTACAAACCCAAACCAGGCAATGTTTGCGAGGGCTGTGCGCTTCACCACCGCCGCGGCGCTGATCAGCATCCAGAATCCCCGGATGGGAAATCCCTATATCATCACGACATCACAGGACACCGCTGCCGGGCTGAACAGATTCATCGTATCTGACGATCTGGCGCGACGCCTGTTTGGGGCGGAGGTGGCGACGATTGCTCCCGGCACCGCCGGCAAGACCCTCAGCTTCAGCAATTACGCATTCACGCGCGCGCCTGCGCTTGCTCACAACGTCGTCGCGATTCTGCCCGGATCCGACCCGACGGTGCGCGGACAGTATGTCGCGATTGGCGCCCACAACGACCATATCGGCATGCGCCGCGCGGGGCCGCTCGACCACGACTCACTGCGCACATTCAACACGATTGCGCAGCGTATCGTGGAAGCACGGACGAAGATGACGCCGGGGTTTCCGGGTCAGGGACTCACGCCCGCGGAACGCGCGTCGATCAAGGTGAACGTCGACAGCCTGCGGCGGATCCGCCCGGCGCGGCCCGATTCCGTTTACAATGGCGCCGATGACGACGGCTCCGGCTCGATCGGTGTTCTGGCAATCGCCGAAGCGCTGACGCGGTCGGCAACGCGCCCGAAGCGGTCGGTAATCTTCGTTTGGCATACGGGAGAGGAAGGCGGCCTGCGGGGTGCGCGCCATTTCACGGACAACCCAACGGTCCCACGCGATTCGATCATCGCCCATTTCAACATGGACATGATTGGCCGCGGGGCGGCCAGCGATATGATCGGCGCAGGTCCGGGCTACCTGTCGCTGATCGGATCGCGCCGGCTCTCAACGGGGCTTGGAGATCTCGTGGAAACGGTAAACCGGCAGCAGGCTCAGCCGCTCTCGCTCGATTACTCGCTCGACGCGGACGGACATCCGGAGCGTCTCTATTGTCGCAGCGATCACGTCCACTACGCGCGTTACGGAATTCCGGTGACATTCTTTACCACTGGCGGGCACATGGACTATCACCAGCTCACCGACGAACCGCAGTACATCGACTACGATCACCTGCGGAAGGTGGTG
The DNA here is from genome assembly GCA_013813605.1 of Gemmatimonadaceae bacterium. GTDB lineage: Bacteria > Gemmatimonadota > Gemmatimonadetes > Gemmatimonadales > Gemmatimonadaceae > UBA4720. The sequence continues at coordinate 17,528 of JACCRL010000292.1, read as the reverse complement.
CGGCTCATACACGACGTCACCGTTGCCGCGGCCAACGTGGATCAGCGTTTTGTCGTCGACAAGGTGAAGGTGAATCCCAACGCGCCGTGCGCGCAGTAACGAAGCGCCAATCTCAAACGGGGAGGGGAACCGGTTTCGCAGTCTTCAGCTCGCCGACCAGTTCGCGCAGCGCGTGGCTGCCGTGGAACAGCTGGCTCGACGCCATGCTCATCTGCTCGCAGGCGGCGCTCTGCTCTTCCGTTGACGCGCTGACCTGCATCGCGGCGGTGGCGTGGCTCTCGGCGGTGCGGGCGACGAGGCTCAGGTTTGCGGCGGCGATCTCCACGGCGCGCGCGTTTTCTCCTGCGCCCGCGGAAACCATTTCCGCCGCCTCGCGCGTGCGCTCGGCGGCCGCGAGTATCGTCGTCAGGGCGGTGTCGAGGTCACGGCCCACGTGCTCGATCTCGCCGACCTGAATCACACCCTGTTCCATCGCCTTCGATGTCGCGGCAACGCGTGACGTGACGCTCTCCGTCATGCGCACCACATCGTCGGCGGCGGCCTGCGTCTGGTCAGCGAGCTTTCTCACCTCGCCGGCGACGACGGCAAACCCGCGTCCGGCCGCACCCGCGCGCGCGGCTTCGATCGCGGCGTTAAGCGAAAGAAGGTTGGTCTGCTCGGCGATCCGGCTGACCGATCCCACGAACCTGTTGATGTCGGCTGCCGTCCGGTTCAGCGCACGCACCTCGCCCGCTGCCTGCTGAACGATCGAGCGCACGTCAAATAGAATCTTGAGCGCGCGCTCCACATCGGCGCGGCGCGCTTCTGCCTCGCTTTCGATCGCGCCGGCGAGGCCGTGCACTTCGCGCGCGCCACCGACGAGATTGTCAACGCTGGCGCGAATTCCGTCGAGCGCGTCGTTCACCTGCTTGAGCTGCGCGACCTGCGACTCGGCACCATGCGAGACTTCCTCGACGGCGTCGGCTACTTCGCCCGCCGATGCGGAGATCTGCTTCGAGGCGGAAGCAAGATCGCTCGCCGAGCGCGCGACTTCGTCGGCCGTCTTCGCGGCTCCCGAGGCAATGCGCGAAAGCGAATCGGTGGCGTGGTTCATCGCCTCGGCGAGCGTGCTGAACTCGCCGGGCATTTCACCCTCTGTGCGCTGCTGAAGGTCACCGTGGCTCAGCTGGACGGCGTGCCGGACGAGAAGCCGGAGCGGCCTGCCGACCGCGCGGCCGGTCCGCATTACAATCAGGATGGCAAGGAGGAGCGCGACGCCGATGATGGTGACCAGCAGGCGCGACCTGTTCACCGACTCGTTATCCAGATTTGCCGACATGCGCGCGAGCTGCTGCGTGCGTGACAGCTCGAGTGCCCGCAGCTGGGCGACCAGTGAGGTCACCGTCGTGCGCGCCGACTGGGCTTCCACCCTCGCTTCTTCCATCCGGCCGAGGTCGGTGAGGCGGTGCGCGAGAGCGAATGATGCCTCGGCGCGGGCGAGAGTGGTGTCGATCGCGACTGTTCGCGCTATCTGCTCGGCGAGCCGGTTGCGATTGGATGTAAAGCGCCGGTGCAACCGGTGCGCTTCCCAACCGAGGCGCCGAAACTCCTGCTCGGCTTTCGGATCGCGGTCAGACAGGTATTCGTTCGCTGCCTGAATCTCCTCGGTGATCGCGTTCGAGAAATCGGAAGACTGACGGGTATCCTGCTGCGCTTCGCTAAGCGTGGCGCGAACATTTTTCGCCATGCCCGCCATCGACACCCAGCCAAGAACTCCGGCACCGACGAGGAGCGTGATGAGAAACGCGAACCCGACAGTGAGTACCTGACGGATCGTGCGGAAGCGAAAGGGGCTCTGGTTCATCTTCCGGCCGCAGGCACTGTCAGCAACCCGCGCTGAACCTTGAACACGCGAAACCGTATGCCGACGGGATCGCCGGTTTTCTCGAAGTACACCGGTCCCGTGAGGCCTGGATAGGCATTCTTTACCGTAAGAGCAGCGAGATAGTCACGAATCGCCTTGCGGTTATCTCCGCGCTCACGCAGCGCCTGCGCAATCAGCATCGTCGCGTCATAAGCGAGCGCCGCGTGGGCATCCGGCGTCGTGTCGAACTTCTTCCTGAACGCGGCGACAAAGGCGCGCGCCGCGGGGCTCGGATCTTCGGGCGTGAACGACATGCCGATGTAGGCGCCTTCAGATGCGACGGTATCGGTGACTATTCCCTGCCAGCCGTCGCCGCCGAGAAACACGGGGTTGAACCCCTGCTTCTTCGCCTCGTGAATGATCTTGAGGCCCGACGAAACGCGACCGGCAATGAAGAGAATATCCGGCTGGCGAGGCTTGAGGAACGAGATGTACGGTTCCGCGCTCGGCAGGTCGGCGTTGATGGGGTCGAGGCTGATCAGCGTACCGCGGAACGCTCGCCGGAAGGCATCGGCAAGCCCGCGGCCGTAGGTGTTGTTCTCGTACAGCACCGATGCCGTGGGAGTGGCGCCAACGCCGACAAGGCTGGATGCGAATTGAGCCATCGCCACGCCGTTGAGCGAATCGCTGGAGATGACGCGGAAGACCCATTTCGAAATGCCCGACACGTCGGGCGACGTTGCGCTGGTCGCGACCGCGGCAAGCTCGCCGTCGTATACGCGGGCGGACGACAGTGTGCCCGACGAGTTCACGTGGCCGATCACCGCCGCGATGTCTGGGTGGGCGATGAATTCCTCGGCCACATCGGCGGCGCGAGCGCCGCTCCCCCCGTCATCCTTTTCGATGACGCGCAGCTGGTGTCCGTTGATCCCGCCCGCGCGATTGATCTCCTCGGCGGCGAGGCGAACGCCCTGGAGATTGTAAAGGCCGTAATCCGTATTCCACGGACCCGCCGCCCCAACGGTATATGGCTTGGGCTTGCCGGAGCAGCCGCAGAGGCCGAGCAGGAGCGCGCACAACAAGAGCCTGGCCAAGCGATTTCCCCTTTGAAGCGGATGCAGGGTACCCCTTGGAGGACGCGGGCCGAGGGCGCGCGGTCACGCCTTTGGACGCAACTCGTCAGCTGAACTCGCAACCCCAATTTGGCCTCTTGCACCCTCACAACTTCGATCCCCGGACTTACCGAATCGAACAAAGCTCAACCGAACGTTTTGGCACCCAACCTGCCCCTGTTGGCAGGAAACGGAGATATCTCGATGAAAGTGCTGGTTACTGGCGGGAGTGGAGTTGTAGGCGAAGCGGCCGTCACGGAGCTGGTGCGCCGAGGTCATTCTGTTCGCTTGCTGAGCAGAAACGCGGAAAAGGATGCCGAGCTGTGGCCTACGGGTGTGGAATCCTGGCCGGCGAGCATCAGCGAGCCGGACCAGATCAAGGGAAGCGCCGAGGGGTGCGACCTTGTGCTGCACGTCGCGGGCATCGTCGCGGAGGACTTGCCGCAGATCACTTTCGAGAGCGTGAACGTCGACGGGACACGCACGGTGATGAAAGAGGCGGAACGCGCAAAGGTGGGACGTTTTATCTACGTCTCCTCGCTCGGCGCGGAGACGGGCCAGTCCCCCTACCACCGCTCGAAGCGACGAGCTGAAGAGATCGTGCGCAATTTCGCCGGCGGGTGGATGATCCTGCGCCCGGGAAACGTCTATGGGCCGGGGGATGAGCTCATATCGCTGCTGCTGACGATGGTGCGCACCCTGCCCGTGGTGCCGGTGATAGGAAACGGCGACGACAAGTTTCAGCCGATTTGGGTCGGCGACCTGGCGGAGACGATCGCGCAGGCCGTGGAGAGAACGGACCTTCATGGCCGAGTGCTCGATCTCGCGGGGAACGACATCACTTCCGCCAGCGACCTGATCAAGCGGTTTTCCGAGCTGACCGGCCGCTCTCCCGCCCAGCTGCCGGTGCCGGCCTTCCTTGCGAGCGCCGGTGCCGCGCTCGCTGGACTGGTCGGTGCGAAGCTTCCGATCAACGAGAGCCAGCTGACCATGCTCAGCGAAGAGAACGTGATTCGCACGCCGGGCGGGAACGCGTTGACGGGAGTGTTCAACATCACGCCGGTCCCGCTCGAGAGCGGACTGCGCAAGCTGGCCGACGTCCAACCGGAGCAGACCCCGGACAAGGGAGTCGGCACTCTGAAGCGGAAGCGGTTCTGGGCAGAGATTTCGGGTAGCCGTCTCTCGCACGACAAGCTGTTCGAGCAGCTCCGACTGAAGTTCTCCGAGCTGACGCCGATGCACATGGATGTGCGTGCCGAGCCAGGCGCACCAACGGTGATCAATGAAGGCACGACGCTGACGATGGCGCTGCCACTACGGGGCAATGTGCAGGTGCGGTGTCAGGAGCTGACGGAGTGCAAGGCAACGTTCGTCACGCTTGCCGGTCATCCGCTCGCTGGCGCGGTGCGGCTGCTGACGGAGCAGCGCGGCGATCTCGTCCGCTTCGAGGTGCAGGTCTACGACCGTCCGGCGAACATTGCCGACTGGGTGGCGATGCGAGCCGCCGGCGGCGGGCTGCAGGCGCAAACCTGGGAAAGTCTCGTCGACGCGATGGTGAAGGAGAGCGGCGGAGTGGCGACGGCGCCCGTGCAGCACGAGGAAACAAATCTCGATGATGACGAGGCCGACCGGATCGACGAGTGGCTCAAGGAGTTGATCATGGCGCGGAAGCGCGCCGAGACGGGTCGCTCTACCTCGCCGTACATGGAATCCGCGAGGGCGGAAAGGCCAGCTGCGGAAGCTACGATGTAAGGTTCAGGCTTTGCCGAGCGCTTTCACGGCGCTCGGGAATCAGGTGAACCAGGTCCCGATCGCGATTCGTAGCGTGGTCAGCATAACCATAGCTCCGGCTGCGGCCCCGGCGAGCGCTGACAATGTGCGGACAATGCCAAGCGCCCGGGCCGTGATCCGCGCGATCGTATCGTCGAGCAGGGCGCGATCTGCTATTCCCCAGGCGCCGAAGGACGCCACGCAGCCACCCACGCTCGCAAAGACTGGCCAGGCGAAAGGTTGCGTGACGCTTGCCACGGCCATCGCAGCGAGTCCGCAGATGAGAGCCAGCCATAGCGACGGTTCCGATGATGCGCGCACATTCAATCTCAGGAAGGCTGGGAAATCCTCGTCAGTCATGACAACGGCATTCATGGGCGTATCTCCGGGGCGTCACCGTAATCGAGATCGAGCTGTCGCACCTGGCAATGCTCCCCGCAACCGAGCTTGTACCGGTTGCGAGCAAACCAGCGATAGAACTTTTCCGCCAGCGGACGCACGAAGGGGATGCTGAAGAGCCATGAGAGGAGCCACCCCTTGGGAAGCGCGTCGAGCAATTCCTCGAGCGCGCCCGCACCCTGCCATGTGCGTCCGTCAGCGGTGCGGATCACCTGCACCGACTCGACGTAAGCTCGCGCCGGAATCCACGGGAAGCGCGCCTTCAGTCCCGGCGCCTGCGAGGGCGTTATCTCGAGCACGCGGTCGCGGTCCCACTTCATCAGCAGCTTGACCAGCTTTCCGCAGACATTGCACGTGCCGTCGTAGACGACCGTGTAGCGCCGGCCCGGACCCCCGACAATGGGCGCGACCGTCACCGGCGCCTTCTCGCCCGCCACTGTGAAGTGCACGACGGGCACGGTCATCGCCTGCTTACCTCGAGCTGTGCGGGATGCGTGAGCGTGTTGTGAACGCCGCAGAGGTTTGCGACTCTCAGCGCGGTCGGCCAGCGCTCGGCGGGCAGCGAAGGCCAGTCGATCCTGACCGACATGGATCCGACACGGTGCGGCTTCTCGACGAAATTCCAGCTGACATCGATCGTGAGATCGTCGACTTCGACGTTCGCATTCGTCGCCCAGGATTGCAGCACCGAGAATGTGCACGTCGCCAGCGAGCTGCCGAGCATGTGGAAGGGCGAGTAACCCTTGTCGGCGGACGGAGCCTCGATTGTCAGCGGACCGGTCGTCGGTTCCAGGCGAATGGATTCGTCGCCGCTCAGCGTAATCTTCATCTTCGTCCCGCCGGTTGCTGTTGCGTGAGACAGTGGAGCGTGCCCAGCCCCCACACCAGGTCTACCGCGTGAATGCCCGTTACGGCGAAGCGCGGAAAAGCCTCGGCGATTCCGTTAAGGGCGACGCGGTCGTTCGGATCGTTGAAGGTAGGTACAAGGACCGCGCCGTTGGCGATGTAAAAGTTCGCGTAGCTGGCGGGGAGACGCTCGCCGTTCATCGTCACCGGCCGGGGGAAGGGGATGGTGATGATCCGGAACGGCCGCTTCTCCGCCGCGTGCTGCAGACGGCGCAGGTTGTCGGCGGATCGCTCGTGATTCTCGTCGGCCGGGTCGTGCTCGTACGCCAGCAGCACCGTGTCGCGGTTGGCGAAACGCGCGATGTCGTCGATGTGGCCGTGAGTGTCGTCGCCGACGGCGCCTTCACCAAGCCACAGCGTTTCGCTCACGCCCAGGTATTCCGAGAACGTGTTCTCGTAATCCTGCTTCGTCATGCCGGGATTCCGCACCTGCACGTCGGTGAGCAGCCACTCCTCGGTGACGAGCATCATCCCCGCGCCGTTCACCTCGATGCCCCCGCCTTCGAGCACGAGCCGCTTGCCGTTGTCGGGCCGTACCGGCTCGATGCGTGGGAGCCCGGTGATCTTCTCGATCGCCTCGCCGACCCTCGCATCGCTCTCGTGGTTGTCGTACTTCGCCCAGCCGTTGAACGCCCAGTTGAGCAGCTCGACTGCGCCGTCGGCGCGCACCACTGCCGTCGGTGCCGAGTCGCGCAGCCAGACGCGGTCGTTGCGCGCTCGATGGATGCGGTAGCACTCCTCGCGGACGCCATGGGACGCGAGAATCCGGCGCGCGCCTTCGGCAACTTCCTCATCGTGGCAGAGAATCTCCACGCGCTCGCATTGCGCGAGCGCGCGAACGATCTCCGCGTAGACCCACGGAATCGGCGCGAGCTTTCCCGGCCAGTCCGGCTCGTGGTGCGGCCACGCGATCCACGTCGCGTCGTGCCGCTCCCATTCGGCGGGCATCCGGCGCGCCAGCGAGAGGTCCATAGTCAAAGCGCCGCTTGATTCACCAGCGGCGCCCGGCTTCCCGCCCCTCGCGGCAGAGCTCAGCCGAGATACCGGTTCAGGATCGCCGAATATGCGTCGATGCGACGGTCGCGGAGGAATGGCCAGTTGCGACGCGTCTCCTCGATGAGCGAGGTGTCGCACGTGGCGACGAGTACGGCCGGATCGGTGCCGGCCTCCGCGAGAATGCGGCCGAACGGATCGCTGATGAATGAGTGTCCGAAGAACTCGATACCATCGGTGCCGGCCTCATCTTCATGACCGACGCGGTTCGGCGCCGCGACGTAGACGCCGTTGGCAATTGCGTGCGCGCGCTGCGCGGTGCGCCACGCATCGACCTGCGCCGCGCCGAACGCCGCCCTTTCAGACGGATGCCAGCCGATTGCCGTCGGGTAGAACAGGATGTCGGCGCCAAGCAGGCTCGTGATGCGGGCCGCCTCGGGGTACCACTGGTCCCAGCAGATGAGCACGCCAACGTTCGCGTAGCGCGTCTTCCACACGCGGAAGCCGCCGGCACTCTTGTGGTCGCCGTTGCCGGTCGTGTGTGAGTCGCCGGGGGTGAAATAATACTTCTCGTTGAAGAGCGGATCGTCCGGTATGTGCATCTTTCGATAGGTCCCGAGCAGCGTTCCGTCAGCATCGATTACTGCCGCTGAGTTCCGGTAGACGCCGGCAGCCTGGCGCTCGAAGATCGGAACGATGATGACCAGCGAGAGCTCGGCGGCGATCTTCCGCATGCGCTCCATCGTCGGACCAGAAATCGGCTCGGCCAGGTCGAAGCGCTCGGATTTCTGCGATTTGCAGAAGTAGGGCGCGTTGAACAGCTCCTGGAGGCAGACGATCTGGGCGCCCCGCGCCGCGGCCTCGCGGATGCGCAGGATGGCGCGCTCGACGTTGGCGTCGGCATCGCCGGTTACCGCTTCCTGAACCAGGCCTACCGTGAAGGAGCTCATCCGAAGAAAGGTGACGGGTTTAAAGCGGGTGAGGAAGTGGGCTGGGAGGCTGGGCCGATTCTTGTATAGCTTGCGGTTTCAACCCGGCGCACATGGAATCATTCGAGAACAGTCCAGCGGGAATTCCTCCTACTCCCATTTCTACCCCGAAGGAGGAGAGACGTGCGCGCCGGAGTGCGGGTATCAACACCGCGTTCCAGGCGATAAAAGCGCAGCACTCTTCGAACCGCACGCGGATGGAGATCATCGCTGACCGGATGATCGGCACCGCGAGCAATACGCTTTTCCTGTTCGCGCACGCGCTTTTCTTTGTTTTCTGGATCATGTGGAATGTCCCGGCCTCGGGAATGCCGATGTTCGACCCATACCCGTTCGGAATGCTGACGACGATGGTATCGCTCGAGGCGATCGTTCTTTCGATTTTCGTGCTGATGACACAGAGCCGGGAGTCGCGCATCGGGGAGCTGCGCGAGGAGCTTACGCTGCAGGTGAATCTTCGCATCGAGGAGGAGCTCACCAAGACGCTGCACCTCGTTGCCGGACTTTACGCCCGTCTTGACGTACCCCTCGCGGAAGATCCGGAGCTCAGGCAGATGCTCGAGCCGCTCGATCCCAAGAAAATGGAGACGGAGCTGTCGGAGCAGATGGCGGCCGCCATACCCAAGATGAAGCTGCTCAGAAAGAAGGCGGCGAAGCCCGCCCCCGAAGACAAACAGGCGACGCCGGAAGACTAACGGGCGACGAGCTGCCTCAACACGTACGGGAGAATCCCTCCGTGCCTGTAATAGCTCAGCTCCTCGGGAGTATCGATCCTGCAAACTGCCTGAAACCGCTTTTCCGTTCCGTCGGCGGCTAAAGCGCGCACGGTGAGCGTCGACCGCGGCTTCATCGAGTCCGACATTCCCTCGATGTCGTAGGTCTCGAAGCCGGTGAGGCCGAGCGTCAAACGGGTTTCGCCGCCGCTGAGCTCGAGCGGAAGAACTCCCATTCCCACCAGGTTCGACCTGTGAATTCGCTCGAACGACTCGGCGATTACGGCGCGCACGCCGAGCAGGAGTGTTCCTTTCGCCGCCCAGTCACGCGATGAGCCGGTGCCGTACTCCTTACCGGCGATGATGACGAGCTGCCGGCCCTCGCGTTGGTAATCCATCGCCGCGTCGTAGATCGAGACCGCATCTCCACCGGGAGCGGTGGTCGTCCAGCCCCCCTCGGTTCCGGGTGCGAGCTCGTTGCGGAGGCGGATGTTGGCGAAGGTGCCGCGCATCATTACCTCGTGATTGCCGCGGCGGGCACCGTACGAATTGAAGTCGACGGTCTTCACTCCCTGCTCGATGAGCCACTTTCCGGCTGGGCTTGCCGCCGCTATCGAGCCGGCGGGGGAGATGTGATCGGTCGTGATCGAATCGCCGAGCAGGGCGAGCACGCGCGCGCCGGCGATCGGCTTCACGGCGGACGGAGTCAGCGTCATTCCGTCGAAGAAGGGCGGGTTCTTGACGTAGGTGGATGACGCATCCCACGCGTAGAGGTCGCCCTCGGGAACCGGCAAGCTGCGCCAGTTCTCGTCGCCATGGAAGACGTTCGCATACTGCGTCTTGAACATCTCGGCCTTCACCGAGCGGAGAATCTCCTCTTCGACTTCCTGCGGCGCGGGCCAGATGTCGCGCAGAAAAACCGGACCGTCCTTGCCCACGCCGATCGGTTCGGTGCTGAAGTCGATGTCCATCCGTCCGGCAAGCGCGTAAGCGACGACCAGCGGTGGCGAAGCGAGGTAGTTGAAGCGCGTCAGCGGATTGATGCGGCCCTCGAAGTTGCGATTGCCGGAGAGCACCGCCGCGACGACGAGCTTGTTGGTCTCGATCGCTTCGGCGATCGGCGTCGGCAGCGGACCGGAGTTGCCAATGCACGTCGTGCAGCCGAAGCCGACGACGTTGAAGCGCAGCGTCTCGAGCGCGTCCATCACCTGCGCCTGCTTGAAGTAGTCTGTCACCACCTTGGAGCCGGGCGCGAGGCTGGTTTTCACCCACGGCTTCGAGCGCAGGCCCCTGGTGACCGCGTTCCGCGCCAGCAGGCCGGCGGCGAGCATGACGCTCGGATTGGAAGTGTTGGTGCAGCTGGTGATCGCCGCGATCACGACGGCGCCGTGACGCAGCGTGAACTTCTCGCCATTCATCTCGACGGGAACCGTCGTATGCTGGCCCGCCTGCTCTTCGGGATCTGTCGCGACGACCGAGGGAGACAGCTGCGGCGATGCCGCGACGCTCATCGCCTGCTTCGCCGCCGCGACTGCGGCGACCGTGCCTGTCTTGTCGAGATCTGCCTTGAGCGCATCCCTGAACATCTGCTTTGCCAGCTTGAGCGGCACTCTGTCCTGCGGCCGCTTCGGTCCGGCGAGACTTGCCTCGACCGTGCGAAGGTCGAGCTCGATACTGTCGGTGAACACGGGGTCGGGGGTTTCGTCCGTCCTGAAAAGCCCCTGCGCCTTCGCGTAAGCCTCGACGAGCTGCACCTGCTGCTCCTCGCGCCCGCTGAAACGGAGATACTTGATCGTCTCGGCGTCGATCGGGAAGAAGCCCATCGTTGCGCCGTACTCGGGCGCCATGTTCGCGATGGTCGCGCGGTCAGCGAGGGAGAGCGTCGAAAGTCCGGCGCCGTAGAACTCAACGAACTTGCCGACGACTTTTTTCTTTCTCAGCATCTCGGTGACGGTCAGCACGAGGTCGGTGGCTGTCGTGCCGGAGGTCAGCTTACCGTGCAGCTTGAAGCCGACGACTTCGGGCACGAGCATCGACACCGGCTGCCCGAGCATTGCTGCTTCCGCTTCGATGCCGCCGACGCCCCAGCCGAGCACTCCGAGGCCGTTGATCATCGTCGTGTGGGAATCAGTGCCGACCAGCGAGTCGGGGTAGGCGGTGGTCTCGCCATTCTCCTCCCGCGTGAATACAGCCTGCGCGAGGTACTCGAGATTGATCTGGTGGACGATGCCCGTGTCGGGGGGAACGACGCGGAAATTGCGCAGCGCCTTCTGGCCCCAGCGCAGGAATGCGTAGCGCTCCTGGTTGCGGTGGTGCTCGAGGTCGGCGTTGATGAGAAACGCGGCCTCGGATCCGTACTCGTCCACCTGCACGGAGTGGTCTATGACGAGATCAACCGGCTGAAGCGGATTGATCAGCTTCGCGTCGCCGCCGAGACGCGCGAGAGCGTCGCGCATCGCGGCGAGATCGACGACGGCGGGCACGCCGGTAAAATCCTGGAGCAGCACGCGAGCTGTCCGGAATGCGATCTCCTTTTCGACCTTGCCCTTGACATCCCACCCGGCGAGAGAGCGTACATCGTCGGGCTTCACGAACTTGCCGTCCTCGTTTCGCAGAAGATTCTCGAGAAGGATCTTGAGGCTGAACGGCAGGCGGTCGGAGTTTCCGCCGGAAAGCTTTGACAGGGAGTCGAGCCGGAAAATCGTGTACTGCCGCCCGGCGACGTCGAGGGTTGCGCGGCTACCGAAAGAATTCGGATGCGTCATGATGATTTTCTGGTACTGGCCGCGTCGTGCGCTGGCCGGTGGGGCGCGGAGCCACTGTCGCGGACAGGTTATCGTCGCGTGACAGGCTTCCTAAACTTACAGCGGTGAGCCTCCTCCTGCTGCTAAGTGGTTTCGGTTGTCGGCTCTCGCGTGGGGTCCACCGTCGTACTATGTACCCGCGCCTTCCCACCCTCGATGCGAGTGGCTTCGATCGCGTATGTCGGGCAGTGGTGCACGAAGTCTCCGTCGGCCGGCGACCAGTCGACAATCGGCGTCCGCGGGTACGCCTTGCGATGCGAGTCGAGCGCCATGAGGCCCGGCGCCATCGAGACGCATAACCCGCAGCCGATGCACTTCTCCGGGTCAACCGTTATCTCGATTGACCGGCGCGGATAAACGCCGCTACCGCTTGCAAGGCACTCCTCGTAGTGGTCGAGGGCGTCCAGCGCCGCCGTGTATCCGGCGAGGATCACTTCCTCGGTATGCGAGAAGCTGAACCAGCCGATATGCGAGACTTTCGGGCGGACGAGGATCATCGGCGGCTTGCCCCACGACGCGAACGGCGCAAGCTGGAGCGCGTGCATCATCGTCGTCGCCGCGCGCATGTATATGGACGTGAATCCGTGCACGGCGATGTCGTTCTCCGGCACGACGTCGCTACTGCCGGTGTCCACGGCAATGACCGCATCCATACCGAGGCTCGCCGCTGAAACCGGCAGATTGTCGATCACGCCACCGTCGACGCAGAGCCGGCGGTCGATCGCGCCCGGCGGGAAGAAACCTGGCAACGCGCACGATGCATAGACGGCATCGGCAACGCTCACGTGCCTTAGCCCGTGCAGCCCCCACACCATCTGCGTGCCGCGCTGAATGTCGACGGTGTTCACGAGCAGCGTTTTCGCCAGCTCATCGAAGCGGCGATGCGGGACCACCGACTCGACCACGTTCCGGAGCGGCGCCTCGAGGTAGATCGAGGGAGCGCGCTGCCGCTCCACCAGCATCCCAATGCGGTTGAGCCGGAAAAGATCGCGGCGCTGGAAGTTCATCGCGCGCTGCGTCATCTCGTCCACGCTCATCCCGCCCGCGTACGCGGCGGCGATCAGCGAGCCGATGCTCGTGCCCGCGCAGACCTCGGGGTCGATGCCGCGCTCGATGAGGGCCCTGATGACGCCGATGTGAGCGAAGCCCTTGAGCCCGCCACCGCCGAGCACCAGCGCAACGCGGCGCTCGCTGGCGCGGTGCTGCGACGCGGAAACGACAACGTTATTCATCGCTCTGGGAGGGGTCGCACGGGCCATGCGGGGTGTCGGTGAAAGTGGGTATAATGTAAGGACGACGAAATGCCACGTTCTACACAGGAAGATTGATGGTGAGATACACCCTGCTTCTCTCGATTGCCCTGACTGCCGCGCTCACAGCCCCCGATGCGACAGCGCAGAGCGGCGAAAAGCCGACGCCAATCTCGATGACGGAAATCGACGCGCACCTGCGCTTTCTTTCGACCGACCTGCTCGAAGGCCGTGCACCCGCGACGCGAGGAGGCAGGATCGCCGAGGAGTACATCGCCGCTCAGCTCAAGGTGTTCGGCGTAAAACCCGGCGTCGGGGACAGCTCCTACTTCCAGCGCGTTCCGATCGACGTCGTCAGGGCAGACGCCGGCACGATTCGCGTCACCGCCAGCGGCAAAGCAACCGCCAATCTGCGGTTCACGGATGATCTCGTCGTCTGGCCCGGCTCGGCTATCGAGACGAGCGCGGCGCGCGGCGAGCTCATTTTCGTCGGTTACGGTACGACCGCTCCGGAATACCGCTGGGACGATTTCAAGAATGTGGACGTGAAAGGAAAAATCCTGCTGGTTCTCGTCAACGATCCTCCCGCACTTCCCGCTGAGCCGAACCTTTTCGGCGGCAAGGCGATGACGTACTACGGCAGATGGAGCTACAAGTTCGAGGAAGCCGAGCGTCGCGGCGCTGCTGGCATGCTGATCGTGCACACCACGGACCGCGCCGGTTACGGCTGGCAGGTGGTTGTCGGATCCAACTCGGTTGCCCATCGCCTGCTGCCGCGTAATCCCTCGCTGCCAGCACCGATCGGTGTGCGAGGCTGGATCAAGGATACTGTTGCCACCTCTCTCCTCGCGCAGGCAGGTCTCAACTTCGACCAGCTCCGCAGGCAGGCCGAGTCACGCGATTTCCGTCCGGTGCCGACGGGAATCATGATCGATGCTTCGATGCGAAACAGCCTGCAGCACCTGGAAGCACGCAACGTCGTCGGGTTGGTGCGCGGCATCGATCCGAAGGTGCGTGACGAATACGTCGCCTACAGCGCCCACTTCGACCACCTCGGGATCGGTCCTGTTGTGAACGGGGACTCCATTTACAATGGTGCGCTCGACAATGCCTCAGGAGTCGCTGACGTGCTCGCCATTGCTCACGCCGCTACCGAAGGCGTGAAACCGCGCCGTTCCCAGCTGTTCGTGTTCGTCACCGCCGAGGAATCCGGTCTGCTTGGCTCTGCCTGGTTCGGTCTGAATCCCACGGTTCCTGCATCGCGCATTATCGCCGCGCTCAACATCGACGGCGGGAATCTCCTCGGACGAGTGCGCGACCTCCGCGTCCTCGGCGACACCAAGAGCTCGCTCGGACCCACGGTCGCCGAAATGGTGAAAGCGGATGGCATCCGCATCTCGCCCGATGCGTTTCCGGAGAGAGGATACTTCTACCGCTCCGATCATTTTTCATTCGCCAAGGTCGGCATTCCCGCCATCTCGATCGCCGGCGGGGAGGACATCGTGGGCCGTCCTGCCGGGTGGGGAAAGCAGCAGGGCGAAGAGTTCACTGCGCGCCGCTATCACCAGCCGTCCGACGAGTACCGGGCTGACTTCGATCTCACCGGCGCGGCGCAGCTCGCGGGAATCGTTTACAGGCTCGGCTTGCAGCTCGGGAACGCCGAAACCGTCCCGACCTGGAATGCGGACGCGGAATTCAAGGCCGTCCGGGACGCGTCGCAAAGAACCCGGTGAAGAGGCCTGCGGGCGGGGGGCCCGAGCCACTCCTCGCTTTTCGCGAGGAGTTTCCGATCCTGGAAAAAACCAACTACCTGGTTTCCAACTCGCTCGGGCCGATGCCGCGGACGGTCCCGGAGAGGCTTGCCGAGTACGGTCGCGATTGGGGTGAGCTGGGAGTAAAGGCGTGGACGCGTGGCTGGTGGGAGCGCCCGGTAGATGTCGGCAACGAGATCGCGCCGCTCATCGGCGCCGGCCCCGGTGAAGTCGTGATGATGCCCAACGTCACCATCGCGCAGACGGCGGTTCTCTCGGCGATCGATTTTCCGAAAGACCGCGATACGATCGTGATGACCGAGCTCGACTTTCCCTCGGTGCGCTACGCATACGCGGAGATGGCGGAGCGGCTTGGCGCGCGAGTGGTGGTGGTACGGTCAGACGATGGCCTCACGATCGATCCCCAGAAGCTGCTGGCGGCCATCGACGAGAGGACGCGGCTGGTTGCCGTATCGCATGTGCTTTTCCGCAGCGCGTACATAATGGATGCTGATGCGATCTGCGCGCGGGCCCACGAGATGGGCGCGCTCGCATCGCTCGACTCCTTTCACGCCGTTGGGATCGTTCCGGTGGATGTCAGGCGAAACAACGCGGATTTTCTGACCGGCGGCGTGCTCAAGTGGATGTGCGGCGGTCCCGGGGCCTGCTTTCTATATGTCAGTCCCAAGGTAAGGGATGAGCTTCGTCCCGCTCTGACGGGATGGCAGGCACACACGCGCCCGTTCGAGTTCGAGGAGACGATGGAGTTCACGACCGGGGCTTTTCGCTGGCTCAACGGCACGCCGGTCATTCCCGCTCTTTATGCGGCGGCGGAAGGTCCGAAGATTCTGCGCCGCGCCGGGATCGACCGCATACGGGCGAGAAGTGTCGAGCTCACAGAGCATCTGATCGGTCTTGCCGATTTACGTGGTTATCTTGTAAAGGCACCCCGCGATTCCGCGCGCCGCGGCGGGACGGTGGCCCTCGATGTGCCTCATGGTTACGAGGTGACACAGGACCTGCTGTCGAGGAACATCCTCGTCGATTATCGAGCCCGCACCGGCATCAGGATTGCGCCCCACTTCTTCACCCGTGAGGGAGAGCTGGACGAAGCAGTGGGTGCGATAGACGAGTCTTTGCACAGCGGAAGCTGGCAGCGCTTTGCGGAGAAAACGGCGGTGGTCACATGAGCTTCCGCAAGGCCCCCTGTTACTCCTTGAACAATGCCGTGTCTGAATGGTATATAGTCCTATATTCGATCCCTCGGAGGGTGTGTTCGCATGCCAACACCTTTTTTGAGCTCTGAAGAGTACGATGAGAGAGCGCATCAGCTATATAACGAAGGCCAGTACGATGAAGCGCTTGATGTACTTAGAGAGGGTCTTGGCCTCTATCCGAACTCCGTAGAGCTCCACATCGGGGTAGGCTACGCGTATCACGCGCGTGAGGAATACGCGTGGGCGCGGCGCAGTTTCGAGGAAGCGCTCGTTCTCGA
Source organism: Gemmatimonadaceae bacterium (assembly GCA_013813605.1). Lineage (GTDB taxonomy): Bacteria > Gemmatimonadota > Gemmatimonadetes > Gemmatimonadales > Gemmatimonadaceae > UBA4720. The sequence goes on along the minus strand of JACCRL010000292.1, from coordinate 1,503 downwards.
TCCGGAGCACGAGGATGCCCTGGCCGGTCTCGGCGAGACGCTGCTCAAGTTCGGCCAGCAGGAGCAGGCACTCCGCAGCTTCCGCCATACACTGGAGCTCGGTTACCAGGACGATGTGGAGCTCATGCTCCAGATCGGACGCGCGCTGTTTCGCGAAGGCCTGATCGAAGAGTCGAAGCAGTTCTTCGAGATTGCCGCGCAGCAGACGCCCGACGCCGCTGAGGCGGTTTCCTGCATTGGTTACGCCGAGCACAGGCTCGGCAACGATGACGCCGCAGTCGCGACGTTGCGGCGCGCGCTTCAGATGGACCCCGATCACACCGAGGCGCGCATCTACCTCGGCAATATCTTCTACGACCGCGGCGATTACGAGGCGGCGCTCTATCATCTCGACCGCTCGACTCCCGAAGATCATTGGGACGAGCTGGGAATCTGGAGACTGGTCGAGCTGAAGAAGATGATCTACCGTCTGCGCGACGGTGATCCGGAGCTCAAGCCGTGGGAAGAGCGGCTCAAGGATCTCACCGGCGAGCTCGACGACATCGACGAGATGCTGGCCGAGATCGAGGCCAAGGCGATGGACGCGGCGCAGAGTGAAGCGAAAGGGCAGCTGGAGCTGTTCGGCGCTCTTCTATCAGGCTTCGCGGAAGTGAAGGCCGAGCCCGAGTCTCACAGCATCGCACTCGACAATGGGAACACGTTCGAAGGAACGTGGGAGGAGATCGTCGAGAAGATGCGTAGAGCAAACGCCCTCGCCGGCGTTCCGAAGCCCGAGCAGGATGCCGAGAGCTTCATTCGGCGGAGCGCGGACGCGGGCCTGTTGCGCATCGTAAGGTGAGCGCGCCGAACCAGCGGGATGCGCGCACCGCGCTCGACGGGGCGCGCAAGGTACTGGCCCACCTCGAAGGCCCACGGGGCGGCGAGGATCTTGCCGCCGACATTTTCGATCTGTGGCACGGCGTCGAGATGTCGCTGCGCGCGCTAATTGGCGGGTCATCGCTCTCCGGGCAGCAGCTAATTCGGGTTGCCCGTCAGGGAGAAGTGATCTCCATCGACCAGGGCCACAGCCTGCTCGAGTTCCTTGCGGCGCGTGACCGGGTGAATCGCACCAGCTACAAGCCAACTCAGGCGGATGGCAATGCCGCGCTCGAGGGATTCCACGCCCTCGAGTCGGCGTTGAGCGGCGCCGGTCCCTCGGGCGATGCGACGGCAAGCGCTCCCCCGGTTTATCAGCCTCCGGCATCATCACTACCGTACGCGCCGCCTCCGTCGCGGGCTCCCGACCCGCCTCCTCCGCGACCCTCCGCGCCTCCTCCGCCGCGGGCTCCCGACCCGCCTGCTCCGCGACCCTCCGCGCCTCCGCCGCCTCCGCCGCTGCCGCCTCCGCCGCTGCGCGAGGCTCCGCCGGCGTACGTGCCGCCAGCGAGCACGCGGCCCACTACGATCGAGCAGCCGCCCCCCGATTTCGACCGGGCACCGGCAAGGAAACCTCCTCCGAAAATT
>JACCRL010000270.1 GCA_013813605.1 Gemmatimonadaceae bacterium | reverse complement strand
CAAGCAGTGCATTCTGAAGATACGCGAGCTCATTGACCGGCTGCCGCGCCCATCTGCCGCTGTGACCTCGACGGTCCCGGAAAAGCAGGCGCAGAAATCAGCCAAGAAATCGACCGCGGAGTCGAGCGAGCTCTATGATCTGTTGCCGGCCGACCACCGCATGTCGTACGACATGCACCTGGTGCTCCGCGCCATCCTCGACGACGGAAAGATCGACGAGTTTCAGCAATCGCTCGCGCGGGAGATGATCTGCGGCGACGGGCGCATCGGCGGGATCAACGTCGGCGTGATTGCCAACCAGCGCGGCCTGATCAAGGGACGCGAAGGGGAGAAGCCGCGCTTCGGCGGAATCGTCTACGCCGAAAGCGCCGAGAAGGTTGCCTACTTCATCGATCGCTGCGACCGTCAGCGCATACCACTTCTCTTCGTCCAGGATGTCTCCGGCTTCATGGTTGGAACCGAAGCGGAGCACGCCGGGATAATTCGCGCCGGAGCCAGGTTCGTGGAGGCAATGGCAACGGCGCGCGTCCCCAAGGTCGTCCTCACCGTGAACCATGCTTCCGGTGCCGGCTACTACGCGATGGCGGGCCAGGGCTTCGATCCCGATTTCATTCTCAGCTGGCCAACGGGACGGATGGCGGTGATGGAGGGAGAGTCGGCGGTGCAGGCGGTACACGGACCGGCGCTGGAGTCCGCAAAGAAGAGCGGCAAGGCGGCGCCTGCCGAGGTCGCGACAGCGGTAGATGAGATGCGTGCCGACTACGAGCACCAGCTCGACGCAAGGCACGCCGCAGCGCGCGGTTATGTCGATGCGATCGTGTATCCCGAGAACACGCGCGAATTGCTGACGCTTGCTTTTCGCGCCGCCCAGAACAACTCCGGCCCGCATCTCGGCGCGTTCGTGCTTCCGCCCCACCTTGGAGAGATGGCGTGAAGAAAGTAGTGCGTGTGGCAGCAGGACAGGGCTTCTGGGGCGACGACCTCGACGCGCCGCGCCGGCAGGTCGAGGGCGGAGAGATCGACTACCTGATGCTCGATTATCTGGCCGAAGTCACAATGTCCATTCTCCAGAAGCAGAAGGAGCGGGATCCCTCACTCGGGTACGCGCGGGATTTCGTCGGCGCGATGGAAAGCGTGATGCCGGCGGTGACAGGGCGCGACGTCAAGGTGATCGCGAATGCTGGCGGGGTGAATCCACTGGCGTGCGCCGCGGCCGTGAAGGCGCTGGCGGGAAGGATTGGCGCTGCCGGCCTCAGAATTGGCGTCGTGACGGGAGACGATCTGCTGGGGGATCTCGACAAGCTGATGGAGTTCGGGCATCCGCTCGCAAACATGGAAACAGGGGAGCCCCTCTCGAAGGTGCGCGACCGCGTGCTGTCCGCGAACGCATATATCGGATCAGAGCCGATCGTCGAAGCGCTCCAGGGCGGCGCGAACGTTGTCATCACCGGGCGCTCGACTGATACCGCACTGACAATGGCGCCGCTTCGCTACGAGTTCGGGTGGGGCACGGAGAGCTGGGACTTGCTCGCGGCCGGGATTGTGGCCGGCCACATCATTGAGTGTGGCGCGCAGTGCTCGGGCGGAAACTGCCTTCACGATTGGCGATCGATTCCCGATCTCGCGAACGTCGGCTATCCGCTCGTTGAAGTGAAAGTGGATGGCACCTTTGTCGTAACCAAGCACGCCCACACCGGCGGCCGCGTGTCGGTGCCGACGGTCACGGAGCAGCTCGTGTACGAAATGGGAGATCCGCATTCATACATCACGCCTGACGTGATCGCCGATTTCACGTCGATACGTCTTGCTGCCGATGGTGAGAACCGCGTGCGCGTGTCGGGCATCAAGGGCAAGCCGCCGACGGACAAGCTGAAGGTGTCGATCGCCTATCGCGCCGGCTTCAAGGCGGTCGGCTCGCTCGTTTACGCGTGGCCCGACGCTCTCGACAAGGCTCGCCACGCCGACAGCATCCTGCGCCAGCGGCTGGAGCGCCTTGGCCTCCGCTTCGATCACATCCTTACCGAGTTCGTCGGCGCGAGCGCAACGCACGGCCCGTTGGCGGGCACTGATTTCGACCCGCCGGAGGTGCAGCTTCGCTTCGGCGTGCGGGGGGACGACCGTGCCGCCGTCGAGCGATTCACGCGCGAGATCGCTCCACTGGTCCTCAACGGTCCGCCGAGCGTCACCGGCTTCGCGGGCGGCCGCCCGAAGGTGGAAGAGATCGTGGCGTACTGGCCCGCTCTTATCGACAAGGGTGTCGTACGCACGCGCGTGGAGGTCATCTCGTGAAGGTTCGCCTCGTCGACATCGCCCACGCGCGGTCCGGCGACAAGGGCGACACCGCCAACGTCGGGCTCATCGCGCTCAGGCCGGAGTGGTACGGGCTGCTCGAGCGCGAAGTCACTTGCGCAAGAGTCACGCAACATTTCAGCGGCATGATCGATGGTGAGGTCGAGCGTTACGAGCTCCCAAATCTGATGGCGCTCAACTTCCTGCTGCACGGTGCGCTCGACGGCGGTGGAACGCTATCTCTCAAGACGGACGCACAGGGCAAGGTGTACTCGACCGCGCTCCTCCGCATGACGATCGAAGTTCCCGCTGAAGAAGCCGCGCGGCTCGATCTGCCGGAGGTGAGATGAACCGAATTCGCATGACCGCAAACGGACCTATCGGCCGGATCACGCTCGCCCGCCCGGAAAAGAAGAACGCGCTCGACAGGGCCACTGCTGACGAGCTTGCGCAGGCGCTTTTCGCGCTCAGCGAATCTCCCGTTACGGTAGTCGCGCTCGACGCGGACGGACCTGATTTCTGTGCCGGTGCGGATCTCGAGGCACTCGCCGGGATGCTCGATGCCCCGCGGGCGGATCACATCGAAGATGCAAAGGCACTCGCGCACGTCTTCCACCTGATCCGGCGCATCGACAAGCCGGTGGTCGCGCTCGTGAAGGGACGGGCGTTCGGCGGCGGAGCCGGGCTCGCGACGGCATGTGACATGATCTTCGCCCACGAGGAAGCCCGGTTCGCGTATCCCGAGGTCAGTGTTGGCTTCGTGCCGGCGATGGTGATGACCATGCTGCGCCGGTCGGTCGGCGAGAAGCAGGCGTTCGACCTCGTCAGCACGGGGAGGGTACTCACGGCTCACGAGGCGCACCAGCTCGGGCTCGTCTCCCGCGTCCTCGCCGACGACACGTTCGCGGAGGCGGCGCAGAGCGCGCTCGACCGGCTCGCCGCGGTGCCGCCAACCGCGATGGCGGCAACGAAGAGTCTGTTCTACAAGCTCGACATGCTCAGCTTCCTCG
>JACCRL010000241.1 GCA_013813605.1 Gemmatimonadaceae bacterium | reverse complement strand
CCTTTATTTCGACCTTGGAGAAATCCTGCTGCGCGAACGCGGTCGTGGTGATGGCGGCGAAAAGGGTGGCGAACAGGAGGGAATGGTGGAGCGGAGAGGTACGGGACATTGTGATCCTCAGTTTGTCGGAAGCCGGAAGTGAAGAAGAATACTCAGCCAGGGCCCTTAACGTCCCCCGTCACCCACCGTCCAATCTCTGTAAGCCGTGGCAACTGGCCTACGGCACCTAACTGTTGTGGAGGCTAATAATGACTCGAATTCGCGTGATGGCGCTCGGTGCCATCCTTGTTGCTGGCATCGCCGGCGTGTCGGAAGCGCAGACGGCCGGGACTCCCCAGACCCGTAGCGATCGCGGCTCGGTCGAGCGTGGTGAGAAGGGACGCCGTCATGCCAAGGGCGACCGCGGCCAGCGCCGTCAGAAGCTCGACCTGAATCTCACCGAGGCCCAGAAGGCCCAGATAAAGGCGATTCACGAGAAGTATCGCCCGCAGATGAAGGCGCTCCACGAACGCGCCAAGCCGTTCGCCCAGGCCGCTCGTGACGCACGCCAGCGGGGCGACACCGCCGCTGTCCGCGCCAACCGCGCCCAGATGGAGCAGGTCATGGCAAGCGGCAAGACGCTTCGCGACCAGGTTCATGCCGAAATCAAGGCAGTCCTGACTCCCGAGCAGCGCGCCAAGGTCGAAGCAGCGGGCAACCGCTGGGACGGCGGGAAGGGAATGGGCGGCTGGAAGGACCGCGACGGCAAGAAGGGCAAGAAGGGCAATCGCGGCGACAACCGATAACCTGGTTGCAGTGAACCGCAAATGAAGAAGTCCGGCGCTGAGAGGCGCCGGACTTTTTCTTTTCTTGCAGTTGCAGTTTCAACTAGTTCCGCGGCTTCCTCGGCAATAGCTGATCTCTAATCGCCGCGTGGTACACAAACGTCGCAACGATGACTGCGTTTTTCATCATGTCATCCGCCTGCAGCCGCTCGTAGGTATCCATGTTCGAGTGGTGCGTGCGCGTGCCGTACTCCACCTCGTCCTGAATGAACTGGAATCCCGGCAGGCCAACTCCGTCGAATGCCTGGTGGTCGGTGCCGCCGGTGTTTGCGAGACTGAGCGTCGTCATCCCCATCGAGCGGAAGGGCGACATCCACGCCGAGAAGATCGGGTGCATCAGCTCGTTGCCCTGCAGGTAGACGCCACGGATCGCCCCCGTCCCGTTGTCGAGGTTGAAGTAGCCGGCGAGCCTGTTCCATTCCGGACGGCGGCCAGCGACGCTGGTATCCCCGAAGTGCGCCTTCACATATGCGCGCGATCCCAGCAATCCCTGCTCTTCGCCGGTCCACAGTCCGATGCGCACGGTTCTCTTCATCGGCAGGTTGAGCGCCTTGAGAATGCGCACCGCCTCCATCATCACCGCACTGCCGGCGGTATTGTCCGTCGCGCCGGTGGCGTAGTGCCATGAATCGAAGTGCGCGCCAAGCATCACGACTTCGTCGCGCTTGCTCGTGCCGGCGATTTCCCCGACGATGTTGAAGGAGTTGCCGTCGTTGGGGTAGAAGGCATTCTGCACGTTCAGCTCGAGCGTGACCGGAATTCCCTTCGCCAGCGTGCGCAGGATGCGGCCATAGTGCTCGGTGGCAAAGGTCAGCGCAGGCACGACGGCCGGCGCGGAAGCATCGCGCGAGCCCGCTCCGCCGCCGCCGAAAATGGTGCCGCCGTCGCCGCGGCCGATCGAGACGTTCGCGACCGCGCCTTCATCGAGCAGGAACTTTGCCCGCACCGCTCCGAAAGTCTGCGACGCGCGAAATTCCGGAGTGTTGTAGCGGGATGCAGTCCGCGTCGTGTCGAGGCGCGGATTGGGCCTCCGGCTCAGGGATGCGAGCACCGAGTCGGAGTAACGCGTTGCCAGTGGCTTGAACTGCGCCGCAACCTCACGCCACGGCGAAATGAGAACGATCTTGCCGCGCAGCTTGCCACGATATTTTTCCAGATCCTCCGCCGTCGCGAGCGGCGCGTGCACGACCTCCGCCGTCACGACACCGTTTGTCCCGGGCGTCCACGCCGAGACGGTGGCGATGATCGGGAACGGCTGCGGCGTGAGCTGGCGTACGCTCAGTGCCTCGTTTCTCCAGCCCCGTCCGAACGGGCCCCACGATTCGAGCTTCACATTCGACAGTCCGTACTGCGTGAGTCGCTGCACCGCCCAGTCGGCAGCCGTCCTTGTGCTCGGCGAGCCGGTGAGGCGCGCGCCGTGGACGTCGGACAGCCAGCTCGAGATGTCCATCACCTGGGAGCGGGTGGTGCCCTCCTCGACGATCATGTTGACGGCGCGGGTGTCGACTGGCTCGGTCGCCTGGGCGGACAGCGCCGCATTGGGGAGAAGTGCAAAACCGAATGCGACGTGAAGAACGGCGCGGCGAAAAACGGAGCTCGTGATCATTTGGGCGAATCAGGGGTCGGAGGTGATGCTTCACAGTGTAAACGGAGGCGCGAAGGACGCGCCAGTGACGCTGCCCTACCTCTATCCCGCTGTTTTTCGCAAACGTAACTTTGGCCAAGCGGGAAACAGGCCAATCGGGGAGCCAAAGTCATGGCAGTTGAAGT
>JACCRL010000232.1 GCA_013813605.1 Gemmatimonadaceae bacterium | reverse complement strand
CCGAGAACGGTCAGACCGTCCGAGTTGCGAGTGAAGCACGGTCCGGCGGAGCCGAGGATCTTGCCCGGTCCGTCGATCGAGTCAACCGTTGCATAGATAATGACGCCGCGGCTCGTGCCGATTGCGGTGTCACTCGGAAGGCCGCACACGCTGGCGTTTACATTTCCGAAGTTCACGCTGCCGAGCGCGCCAACGACGCTGCCCTTGATCCTCGCGGCCGAATTGGTGAATGCCGATGCCGCGCCCGGTGCAGGCGCGGGACCAAAGAAACGCAGATCCAGCTCGTAAGCGGTCTGAATCGTCGCAATGAAGGTCGCCGTAGCTCCCGTCGCCGTCGCCGTCACGGTGAGCTGCTGCGGGACGGCGCTCTTCCCCACCGTCCATACCACGTCAGTTACATCGCCGTTGACGTCGGTAGTGTCCGTCGTCTTGTTCAGCGTCCCACCGCCGGTGACGGCGAGAGTCACGGGAGTGTTCGGCACTCCGCGCCCGGACTGATCCGCGACGCGAATCGTAAGCGCCGGAATCGCCGTTCCCGCCAGGACCGTCGGCGCTGCGGTCGCGGAAAAGGTGATTGCCGCCGGAGGACCGATGACATCGACAGGGTCCTTGCCTCCGCACGCGTACCCAGCGGCAAGAACGAGGGATGCCAGCGCTACGGACCGAAACGAGTGATTCACGAGGCCGTTCCTTGGACGAGTAAGTGGGACGAAGCTTATTACCCCGGTCACCGAGCAAATAGCTCGCCGGAGTCTCTTTATATGTCGCGAGCGGAGGACGGAAAAGCGAGCTCAACCGCTATATTAGGAGAAGTTCGCTTTCCCTCCCCGCGGCACCCGGAACCCATTTGAAGCTCGAGCACATTCGCAACTTCTGCATCGTCGCGCACATCGACCACGGCAAGTCCACGCTTGCCGACCGGCTCATCGAGGCGACGGGCATGCTGCAGAAGCGCGAGATGAAGGCGCAGGTGCTCGATACGCTCGACCTCGAGCGCGAGCGCGGCATCACCATCAAGCTGAACGCCGTGCGCATGACGTACACCGCGCGGGGCGGGCAGGAATACGAGCTCAACCTCATCGATACTCCGGGCCACGTCGACTTCACTTACGAAGTCTCCCGGTCGCTCGCCGCATGTGAAGGGGCGATTTTGGTCGTGGACGCGTCGCAGGGGATCCAGGCGCAGACACTCTCCAATCTGTTCCTCGCGATGGACGCCGGCCTCGAGATCATCCCCATCCTCAACAAGATTGATCTTCCCGGCGCCGAGCCCGAGCGCCGCAAGCAGGAAGTGCACGACCTGCTCGGTGTCGATCCGGACGAGATTCTTCTCGTCAGCGCCAAGGAGGGGCTCGGTGTCCCGGAGCTGCTCGAGGAGATCGTCCGCAAGGTGCCGCCCCCCGAGGGCGACCGCGAAGCGCCGCTGCGCGCGCTCATCTACGATTCATTCTACGATAAGTACCGTGGCGCAATTCCGAGCGTGCGCGTCGTCGACGGCGTGATCCGCCACGGCACGCGCATCACCTTCGGCGCCAGCGAGTCCGTCTACGAAGTCGACGAGGTCGGCTACAACCAGCTCCGCCAGGTACCGACCGACGAGCTCGGACCCGGCGAGGTCGGCTACGTCGTCGCCAGCGTCCGCTCCGTCAGCGAGACGCGGGCCGGTGACACGATTTTCGACGCCGACCGCCGCGCTTCCGAGGCTCTGCCCGGCTATCAGGCAGTGCGTTCGTTCGTCTTCGCCGGACTGTACCCCACCGACACGACGCAATACGAGACGCTGCGCGACGCGCTCGAGAAGCTCCAGCTCAACGACGCCTCGCTCAACTACGAGCCGGAAACCTCCACCGCGCTCGGGTTCGGCTTCCGCGCCGGGTTCCTCGGCCTGCTGCACATGGAGATCGTGCAGGAGCGGCTGACGCGCGAGTTCGGGCTCGAGCTCGTGACGACGGTGCCGAGCGTCGAGTACAAGGTTTACCTCACCGACGGCGAGATGAAGCTGATCGAGAATCCGTCGCTGATGCCGCCCAGCGCGGTGATCGACTACGTCGAGGAGCCGTACGTGAAGGCGCGCATCATGATGCCCGCCGAGTACATCGGGCCGATCATGACGCTCGGCACGGATCGTCGCGGCGTGTACAGGAACATGACCTACCTCGACACCACGCGTGTCGAGCTGGACTGGGAGTTTCCGCTCGGCGAGATCATCCTCGACTTCTTCGACAAGCTGAAGACGGTGAGTCGCGGCTACGCCTCGCTCGACTACGAGATGCTCGAGTACCGGAAGAGCGACCTCGTCAAGCTCGACATGTTGATCAATGGCGACCCCGTCGACGCCTTCAGCGTGATCATCCACGAGGACAAGGCGTACGAGTGGGGCCGCAAGATCGCCGACAAGCTGAAGGAGCTCATC
>JACCRL010000231.1 GCA_013813605.1 Gemmatimonadaceae bacterium | reverse complement strand
CGTTCGGGGAAGACTCGCGCTTGCCGGCTCCGGCGCATATTCACTGGATGCGCTTATCGGACGGCGCAGCCGCGCCTTAAAATCCTACAGATCGGAATGGAGATCAGTTTGTGTCAGCTTTCACCAGAATCATGAATCGCATCTGCTCTCCTCATGTTGGGCTCAATCGACAGCTACCGACTGACATCATTAATATTTCCCGCCAAGCGATCGCCACCTTCTGCCCGCCGCAAAGTGAAACACTTCCCGAGTAAAGTCGCAGCAGCACTCGTCATGGCCGCGAGCCAGGCGGCGATGGCGCAAGCCCCGGCGCCTTCCCCACAGACGGTGGTGCTGCGTGCCGCGCGAATGATCACCATCGTGAGTCCCGCGATGGTGACGAACGCCGCGATTCTTGTACGGGGCGATCGCATCGTGGCGGCCGGTCCGTCCGGCTCCATCACGATACCCGCAGGCGCAAGAGTCATTGACCTCGGCGACGTGACGTTGCTCCCCGGCTTCATCGATTCCCACGTCCACATCATCGGCAGGACGCTCGGCGATCCAATGGCCGATCTGGATGTGGTAAAGGACTATCCCTCGTACGGCGCGATACTCGGCGTGTCGAATGCGCAGAAAACGCTGATGGCCGGCTTCACGTCGATCCGCGTGCTCGGCTCTGCCGGCTTCGACGACATGGCGCTTCGCCAGGCAATCGAAGACGGCCGCGCGGTCGGCCCTCGCATGCAGGCCGCGGGTCACTCGCTCGGAATCACCGGCGGCCACTGCGACAGCAACGGCTGGCGACCGGGCTTGCTCGAGCAGGGCGTCAAGGAAGGCGTGGCGAACGGAACGGACGAGGTGCGCGCATCAGTGCGTTATCAGGTCAAATACGGTGCTGACGTGATCAAGACCTGCGCGACGGGCGGCGTGCTGTCCGAAGGCGATGCGGTCGGCGCCACACAGTACACATACGAAGAGATGAAGGCGATGGTCGACGAAGCGCGGAAGCTCGAGCGGAGAGTCGCCGCGCACGCACATGGAGCAGAGGGAATCAGGATCGCGACGCGCGCCGGAGTCGCATCCATCGAGCACGGATCGTTTCTGGACGACGAAGGCGCAAGGATGATGGCGCAGCAGGGAACCGTGCTGGTCCCGACGCTGATGGCGGGCCAGGCCGTCGAGGCGTTCGCGCGCAGCGGTGTGCTCAAGGGTCTTCGCGCCGAGAAGGCGCTCGCCGCCGCGGCTGCACTGCGAAGAGGGATTCGCACCGCGATCGCGAACAGGGTGCCGATCGCGCTCGGGACGGACGCCGGCGTCATTCCTCACGGCACCAATGCGCGCGAATTCGGACTCATGGTGGAATGGGGCGGTATGTCGCCTATCGCCGCCCTTACCGCCGGGACCATGAACGCCGCGAATGTGCTCGGCTGGGAAAAGCGCGTCGGCTCGATCGAGGCGGGCAAGCTTGCAGACATCGTTGCAGTTACCGGCGATCCGCTTCAGGACATACGCCGGACAGAGCAGGTGACCTTCGTGATGAAAAACGGAATCGTCTACAAGGGTCCGGAAGGCAGGTAGCGGGAGCTGATCTTTTCCAGCGCCCACGCCGCGTGCTGGCGCACGAGCGGCTCGGGATCATCGAGCGCTTTCGTCAACGCGGGGATGTCGTCGCAATCTCCTACGTTGCCCAGAACTACCGCCGCGTTGCGGGCGAGTCCACGCCGCTTGGCGCGCTTCATCGGTGATCCCCTGAACGCCGCGCGGAATTCCTCATCAGTGAGAGCAAGCAGATCACGCGCCAGCGGGCGCGAATCTTTTTCCTCGAGCGCCGTGCGGGCGGCGAAGCCGGGCTCGCGCGCCGGCTGCGCGAAGCGGACGTTCCACGGACAGACATCCTGACAGATGTCGCAGCCGTAGATCATCTCGCCCATCGGCGCGCGGAGGTCTTCGGGGATCTCGCCCTTGAGCTCGATGGTCAGGTATGAGATGCAGCGCGTCGCGTCCAGCACGCGTGGCGCGACGAACGCATCTGTCGGGCATGCATCCAGACAGCGTGTGCAGGTGCCGCAGCGATCGGCGGCAAACGGCGCGTCCGCGATGAGCTCGACATCGAGAAGCAGGCTGCCGATGAGAAAGAACGATCCAATCTCCGGGTTGACGATGCTTCCGTTCTTGCCGAACCAGCCGAGTCCGGCGCGGCGTGCGAGATCGCGCTCGAGGATCGGGCCAGTGTCGACGTATGCCTTCCCGTGCACGGGCCGGCCGAGCTCCGCTTCCACTAATCCGTGCAGCTCGTCGAGCCGCGCCGTCATCAGATCGTGATAGTCATCTCCGCGGGCGTAGCGGGCAACCGGTCCACCGGGAGCGGTGCCGCCATAATTGAGTCCGACGACGATCGCGCTCGACGTTCCCGGGAAGGGAAGGCGTGAATCGCGGCGCTTTTCCGCACCGCGCGGGAGGTAATGCATCTCGCCGCTGTAGCCGCGCTCGATCCAGCCGTCGAACGCCGCCGCGGTCTCGACCGGGCCAAGCGTCGCGAGTCCAACGAGATCGAATCCAAGCCCGTAGGCCTGTGCCCTGATAAAGGATTCAATCTCCAGCTCGGTGCCGGCGATCATTCCTGTTTCCCGGCCGACCAGCGGGCGTAGCGTTCCACATCGCGGGCCGGAGGCACGGCGTCGTAGTCGCCGTAAGCGGTGTACATCCTCCACCGCAGGTACGTGGGATCGGGCACGGGCAGGAACGGGAAGGTGCGGTACCAGTTGTTCGACCGGAACCGCCACGCAACGCGGACCAGGCTCACGGCGAGCGTGGGATTCCCGAGAGAGCGTATCATCAGCCTGCCTGTGAGTCGCAGCCATCCCTTCACGCTCCTAATATATAGAACGCGACATGGCATCTTCCTCCCGGACGACTCACACTATTGGCCTCATATCCGACACGCACGGGCTGCTTCGGCCCGGGGTGCACGACGCGCTCCGGGGGGTCGAGCTGATCCTGCACGCAGGGGACGTAGGGGGCGATGAGATTCTCGCCGAGCTGGGGTTGATCGCCCCGGTGAAGGCGGTCGCCGGGAACACCGACCCGCCGGGATCGCCACTGCTTCCCGCGGAGATCTCGATGGAACTGGGCGGGGTGCGTGTGCACGTAAGCCACGGCCACGAGGTAGGAAGTCCGACTCCGGAAAAGCTCGCCGCGGAGTACGACGCGGATGTAATCGTGTACGGGCATACGCACCGCCAGCTCATTTCGCGGCTCGACGGCAAGCTGATCGTCAATCCCGGCGCCGCGGGCGCGCGGCGATTCCGGCTGGAGCCGAGCGTTGCGCGCCTCACCATTGCGAAGGGATCGGCGGAGGTGGCGATTGTCGCGCTCGAGTAGCATTTCACCGGGCGAGGTCCAGGTATGGGTAGGCTCGCTGGCGGCGGGCGACAATCGGGTGCGCGAGCTTTCAGCGTTGCTCTCGGCCGATGAAAGGGAACGTGTTCGCAGGCTGCCGGAAGACCGGGCGCGCCGCTATACCATTGGACGCGGGGTTCTTCGCCGGCTGCTGGCGGATTTCACCGGCGAGAAACCGCGTGACTTCACCTTCGAGTACAACGACGCAGGAAAACCATTTCTGCCGGAGGGGGGAATCGAGTTCAATATCTCTCATTCGGCCGATCTCGTTCTCTATGCGTTCAGCGCCGACCGCTCCATTGGAGTCGACGTCGAGAGGCTGAGACCGGTACGCCGGTTGCTCGATGTCGCGCTGCGATTCATGACGGAGAGCGATGTCAGGCGTCTCGAGGCGGCCCCGCCCTCCGAACGTGACGAAATGTTTCTCAAGTCCTGGGTGGTGCGGGAAGCCCGGCTCAAGGCTGAGGGCCAGGGGATATGGTCGCGCCTGGCGGCGCACTCGGGGCTGCCGGAGCGGGAGCCGGACGCTGAAGACGAGCCACCCATATCAGCCGCCAGCAGGGAACTCGGTCACAAGCTTTTTGCACCGAAGAAGGGCTACATCGCTGCCGTCGCTGCTTCCGGAATGGACTGGAAGCTGCTGACTTGTGCTCTCTCCGAGCCGAAAGCATAGCGACTGGCGGCAATCTGCCAGCCTACATGTACGAAGTACCATCGAGACCGGCGGGAATGCTCGAGCCGAGTGCCGCCAGCGCGCTCGGCATTACATCGACGGTTCGTCGCGGCGTGGTTGCGGGCGGGCGGTTGAGCAGGAGCGGGACGAGCATGTGCTCGCGGTGCAGCGCTCCGTGTGACGACACGTGCGGAATCGGCTCGTAGCGGGCGCGAAAATCCCAGTCTCTCGCCGCAGACAGAATGATGTCACCGGAGCGCGGGCTCGCAGCGAGATGCGCGATCTGCACTACGGAATCGGGGTAGTCAGTGCGTGCCGCGGCATCATACGCTGCTCCAGCGTCCACGGATTCGAGATTGCCGAGGCCGAGTGGGTCGCCGCTTTCGCAGCGATAGGAATAGCGGCCGTCTGCCCAGTCGAGCGTCGCGCTCCCGCGTTCCCGTGCGCGAACGAGGCACGACGACCCGCTCACCGGCATGATCATGAGGTCAACCGAGCTGCGCTCGGCAAGGCGGTCGGACAGCTGCTGCCATCTGTCACGCAGTGCCGGCCACAGCATCCGTGCGGGAGCTTCCAGCTGCAGGTACAGGTGCGCCATCGCGTTTCCGCTGACCATTACCGCGACATCGGCCGATGAATTGAACGCCCAGGGATGCGCGAGCGTGCGGTAATGCCAATGCTCGATAAGCGCCACCAGGTCCTCGTGCGACTTCACTGGTGAATGGCCGTGATCGCTGGTGATCCAGAGATGCATGCGGCTCCACCGTCCATCGCGTTCCGCATCGGCTCGTATCGTGGCGACGGTCTCATCGACGATCTTCATCGCTTCGAGCACGATCGCGGATTCGTGGCCGGCGGCGTGAGATGTCTTGTCGATGCCGGTAAGCGCGAGAAAAGCAAAGCGAATCTTCTCGGTGCGAAGCCGGCGCGCAACTTCACGTCCCACGGTTCGGTCGATCGCAAGCCAGCCCGGCAGATTTCCGCGAAAGTGAGT
>JACCRL010000225.1 GCA_013813605.1 Gemmatimonadaceae bacterium | reverse complement strand
GCGCTTCTCAGCGCCGGCTCTTTTCCTCGACTCGTTACTCGGTGTCATGCGCGCGGACCAGTCTCATCGCCTGCGCGGCGCGGTCTGCCTCGCGAAGTACGATGTCGTCGTAGCGGTGGCAGTTCGGCGTGTTGGTGCTGCGCACACAGCCGTTGTAGCGGAGGAGCGCGGAACGCATGTTCGGCGCGTCCTTGACAGCCTGTTTCAGGACGGCCACGCCGTGACAGATGTTGCTCTCGACATCGAACAGATCGCGCGAGCCACAGCCCCAGCCGCCGGCGTGCACCGGCATCACCTGCATCAGACCGCGGGCGCCGACGAAGCTCTTGGCGCGCGGGTTGAAGCGCGACTCGGTCACCATGATCCCGAGCAAAATCGCGGGGTCGAGGTTTTCCTTGCGCCCGATGCTGACCAGCGCATCGGCGATCTGGAAAGCGAGGCCGCGATCCTTGGTGTAGCCGCTGATTACGCTCGCCATGCGATAGGCTTCCTCGCTCGGCCGCATCGCGTGGACGACGGCAACGGGAAGCTTGATCAGCTTGCCGGGGTTGGCGTAAAGCGGCTGGTGCTGATCTATGGTCCAGACTGCGCCCCCGACGAGAAGTCCGGCCAGTGCAAGGGCCTGGGCAGCAACGCGCAGCGCACTCCTGAACGGAGAAGCGAGCGTCGGCGGCGGCGCATCCAATGGCGTTAGTGACTTCTTCACAGGTTCTCCTGGAAACTAGTACGGCACGGGCAAATCAGACGAGCGGTACGAGTACCCTGCCCTTTTCGTCCCTGTAGGCCCGGCCCAACCGATCCGCAAAACCGTGCAACAGATCGACATCCCGCTCACGTACGCGGTACTGCGCCGCGGTGGTCGGGAGACGGTGTGTAACCGCGCTCTCCGTCGCCGGCAGCTTCTTCACCTGCATCCTGCCCTTCACCAGCTCCGCTCCCCTGGGCCTGGCGAAGTCCCACATTCTGCGGCCGATCTGCGAGTTCGTCAGCGGGCACCCAGGATGGCGCGCCCGGATATACCTGGTGAAATACTCGTTGTCGATCAGCCTCTCCTGCCCTTCCTCTTCGAAGCCCGGGATCTCGAGCGCCGGCCGTTGACCCGGAGGGGTCTGCCAGCGAAGGAGGTCGGCCGGTGACTCGCATCTCACCTCAATGTTCGCGCCCAGCACCGCCGCGATCTGCCGCAACAGCTGGAGCGAGACGTTGTAGTCCTCGTCATGCTCAATGTTGCGGATTGTCGACGGCGACACGGGCTCTGGGAGCTGTGCCGCGACGTCCTCTCTACGGAGCCCGCGGAGCCGCCGTAGCCGCTCCAGCTCCCGCCCAATCCATTCGGACATGGTCTTCGAATTCTATTTTGTGAACACCAGTGACGCGATACGTAATACAGTACCGGAAATGACGAATAAGGTCAATATAAGTTTGCACCAGCGAGGGTACCAAGGCGCACTACGCAGAGCAGATTTGTGACTGGGAGTTGGTAACTGCTTGTGTAGCCTGTGCTTACGGAAAGAGAACGTATGTCAAACTAATGTCGCTCCGGGCATCCGGAGAGCTCTTTCCAGCCTAATCGGAAATCGAGAAGTTGAGCATTTGAGACGCCGCTTTCTCGGCATACCTCAGCACTTTTCCGGAATAAGTGTGGCAATGGGGTGTATTTGTGCCCCGCACGCAACCGTTGTAGCGGAGGAGAGCCCGCTCAAGGTTCGGTGACCGCTTCATATAGGATGCGAGGATTGCCACGCCGTGGCAGACATTGACACCGATGTCGTAGAGGTCGGCGCTGGGGCCGCAATCCTTTTTCCATTCGCCGGCGTGGAATGGCATGATCTGCATCAGGCCGCGGGCGCCTACGGAGCTGCGCGCCCTGGTGTCAAGGGTGGCGTCTTCAGTGAGAAGCACGCCGATAAGAAGCGTTGGGCTGATGTTCTTGCGGCCACCCTCGTAAACCATTGCCGTCGCGATACGCCTGGCCTTGACGGAATCCTTGGTGTATTTGCGGAGAACGTGGGTGACTCGAGAAATTTCCGCGTCCGTCGCGGCATTCGTCCCCGGGACATAGCCTTCAGTCCCCGGACGCTGCGCGGTAATGAGGGCGGGCGGCAACCTGAGCATTTCGCCCGGCCTCGCAAACTTCGGCTTCACCTGCCTCAGGGTCCAGACGGTTCCGGCGGCCAGAAAGACTACCGCGCCGAGGGCGCGCGCCACCAACCTGATGGCCCGCTTCCAGTCAGCTTCCTGCTGCCGCCGAGGGCGGCGCACAGGAACGTCCGTGAAGATATTTCCGGCCCCTTCACTCCGATCGTCCCACTCGAGTTCGGGCATCCCTTTAATATGTGCACCGTACATGCCAACCGGGTATAGAGCTTGCCCTTCCCGCCATTATCAGGCTTCCACTATCCTCAGCATACAATGAAAGAGTCCGAAGGACTTTACAGGTCGTTTCGTTTCCTCAAAAGGGCGCTCATTGGCCTTGCCATCGTGCTCCTCGCGCTCCTCGCGTTCGGGTACTTCGTATTCATGCGACAAGTCGATAAGCCCGAGGCATGGGCGGCGGCTGAGCGCGAGTTGCAGGGCGGGGCGCTCCATTACGGCGAGCGGATCGAGAAACAAGCCAAGGTGTTCATGCGGCGTCCGACCGATTACTTCCGGGGCGCGAACGGGATTCTTTACGCGACCAATGACCGCATCCTGTTCGTGGGGATCGCACCGGGAGACAAACTCGAGAAGGAGGACGCCCCCGAGGTGATCGTCTCCCAGGAGTTTCCCAACGACACGCTGCTGGCGATGAACCGGAAGCGACTCTATTTCATGACCGCTGCCGGGGTTTCGATTTCACGTCCGGGGCAGCCCGCCAGCGAATTCGCGGCGTCACGCGGCAATGCCGACGCGCTCAGGTCCCTCATCGACCACGTGCAGAGCATCCACTCCGCCCAGAGGGAAGCTGCAGCGAGCGAGAAAAGGCTGCGCGCCGCGGTGGCGGCCATGATCAGGGAGCCGCTCTACTATACGATCAAGCGGGGCGACGCCCTTTCCCTCGTCGCCACGAAATTCGACGCTACGCCGGAGCAGATCAGGGCCTGGAACAACATTGTCGGCGACCGCATCCGGATCGGCGACAAGCTGCTCGTGAAGCCGGCGAAGAAATAGCCGCCTGCCACCCGCCTTCAGGTGAGAGTGCGCCCCGATTCGATCGCGCGCAGCTCGGCGAGAAAAGTTTGCGAGACGCTCGACCAATCGTAGTCATCTCTCGCTACCCGGCTCAGAGTGTCCTTGCGCAGCGGACCCTCCTCGATCGCCAGGGGAAGCTTGATGACGAGATCTGCGACGGTGTGGCGAGGGTCGAGCTTCATCAGGTCGCCTGACCCGGCGGGTAGATACGCTCCCACCGCGTCGATGCTCGCTTTCATCCCGCCGAAATAGGTCCCGAGCGGGAAGCAGCCGGAAGCGAGCGACTCGAGGAAGACGAGCGGGCCCGCTTCGCGAACGACCGACGGAAAGACGCCGACGTCGCAGCACGGAAAGAGGTAGCGCAACTCGGTGTGCGTCAGATATCCGGTGAAGACAACACTCTCGTCGGTGATGCGCCGGCGCGCGATCTCGAAGTACCGGTCGAGCTCACCGCGGGCGGAGAGCTTTGCAAAGAATTCCGCCACGTCGGTGAGGGCTGCTGAGCCTGATTGCGCGCCTCCAGCGTTCTGCTCGCTGTCGCCATCTTCCGCCCGATCGGCGTGGTCAGCGCTGCCGTCGAGGTAGCGACCATTCGAAACGATTACCTCCACCAGGTCGCGCCGCCCGTGCTGAAGGGCCCAGACC
>JACCRL010000219.1 GCA_013813605.1 Gemmatimonadaceae bacterium | reverse complement strand
CCGCAACGATGTCGCGAGCCTCGCGCCGACCAGCCTCACCGGGCGAGAGCACGCCAGCGCACTGGATGACGATGTCGCCAATGGTTTCCACACCAGCGCCACGCGCCACGGTGTTACTCACCGAGTCGCTCCTCGATGTCCGCCACCTTGAGCGCCTCGATCAGCGGATCGATCTGGCCGTCGAGCACCTTCGTCAATTCGTGCATCGAGAAGTTGATCCGATGGTCGGTGACGCGGTTCTGGGGAAAGTTGTAGGTGCGGATCTTGGCCGATCGATCGCCAGTTCCGACCTGCGTTTTCCGCATCCTCGCGCGCGCCGTTTCCTGCTCGGCGAGCCGCGCATCGAGGAGCCGCGCGCGCAGAACTTCCATTGCCTTCAGCTTGTTCTGGAGCTGCGACTTCTGGTCCTGCTGGCTGACGACGATGCCGCTGGGAATGTGCGTGATCCGCACCGCGGAATCGGTAGTGTTGACGCTTTGTCCGCCCGGTCCCGAGGAGCGAAACACGTCGATGCGGAGATCCTTGTCCTCGATCTTGAGGTCGATCTCCTCGGCTTCGGGGAGGACTGCCACCGTCGCGGCAGACGTATGGATGCGGCCCTGGCTTTCGGTGACGGGAACGCGCTGCACGCGGTGCACACCCGATTCCCAGCGCATCGCGCCGAACACGCCCTCTCCCTTCACCTTGAAGATCGCTTCCTTGACGCCGCCGAGCGCGCCATCGGACTGGGAGATCATCTCGACCCGCCAGCGGCGGCCTTCGGCGAAGCGGATGTACATGCGGAAGAGATCGGCGGCGAATATCGCTGCTTCGTCGCCACCGGTGCCGCCCCGGATCTCGACGATCGCCGGCCGGTCGTCGAGCGGATCGTGGGGAATGAGCGCCGGCTTGATCTGCTGCTCGAGCTCCTCGATGCCGGCGTTCAGGAGAGCTTCTTCGGCGCGTGCCTCGTCAGCCATCCCCGGGTCGTCTGAACGAAAGAGCTCGCGCGTTTCGGCGAGCTCCTGGTCAAGCTTGTGAAGACGGCCGCCCATCGCGACGAGCGGAGTAAGGTGGCGGTGCTCGCGTCCGAGCGCCGCCATGCGTTGCTGGTCCCTTACCGTCTTCGGATCGGAAAGCTCTGTCTCAACCTCCGCGGCGCGCTTGAGCGCGTCCGCGAGCCGGTCTCGAAGACTCAGGCGTCGCCGCTAGGCGCAGCGGCGGGCTTGCCGTACTTCTGGCGGAATCGCTCGACGCGGCCCGCGGTATCGACGAGCTTCTGCTTGCCGGTGAAAAAAGGGTGGCAATTGGCGCAGATGTCGGTGTGAATATCGGCCTGCGTGGAACGGGTCTGGTAAGTATTTCCGCAGGCGCACTTGACGGTCGCCGTGGCGTAAACTGGATGGATATCGGCTTTCATGGACGGATTCCGGGTGACGTGTATCGAGCTTCTAATAATAGCTAAATCGTCTGGCTGAAACCAGTTAGCGGGGCACTCGTTGTGCGTTGAGAGCGCCGCGGAGGTGGACGATTGTTCGACTGGATTCTGAGAACGGTTGGCGAGTGGGGTCTTACCGGCGTTGGAGCACTGATGTTCATGGAGAACATCTTTCCGCCCATCCCCTCGGAGCTGGTGATGCCGCTGGCAGGGTTCGCGGCGGCGCGCGGGACGCTTTCCTTCTGGCCTGCCGTCCTGGCCGGCACGGTCGGGTCTCTTGCCGGCGCTGGCGTCTGGTATGGCGTCGGCAGGGGGATCGGACACGATAGGCTCTGGAATTGGGTGGACGACCACGGCCGCTGGCTCACGTTGAGCAGGCGCGATCTGGACCGCGCCCAGAAATGGTTCGCGGACAGGGGCGGCATGGCGGTGATGGTGGGGAGACTCGTGCCGGGCATCCGGACGCTGATATCAGTACCCGCTGGAATCGCGAAGATGCCGATCCTGCCGTTCCTCGCGTATTCCGCCGCGGGAACAGTCATCTGGACGGCGATCCTCGCTTATCTCGGCCGCATGCTCGGCAGTCAGTACACACGCGTTGAGAAGTTCATGGGTCCGGCGAGCTACATCGTGCTCGCGGTCGTCATCAGTCTTTACATCTACCGGGTGATCTCATACAAGCCGCCGCGCCGTGCCTCGTCACGCGGAAAGGGCGATGAGGGTCGGCGCACATCCGACATCCCGCCGGGGCAGCGTAGCTGAACGTCTGCAATAATGACAAGCCGGATGCCGGCCGCACGCGGCCACAGATTGTCCGGGGGCCTCCGAAAGGGGCTCCTTTTTCTCTGTAATCTTTCCGTCTGACTGACGGACCTTTCGGAGACGTAGATTACCGGATGAGTCGCTCCCGTCACCGAAGCGCGCCGGCGAAAATGCGAAAATTCCTGTGGTTCTTCGCGGTCGTGCTCATCGCGGGAAATCCTCTCCTTCGTCCGGGGCAGGCGCAGGTAGTCCCCTTTACGCCGCCGGTCGCCGCCGGCGAGCCCGGCTCCGAGCTGACGATCTACCTGCTCACCTTCGGCCAGGGCGACGAGGTGTGGGAATTGTTCGGCCACAACGCGATCTGGATCAAGAACCAGTCGCTGGGCACCGACATCGCCTACAACTGGGGTATGTTCGACTTCGCACAGCCAAATTTCGTGACGCGTTTCCTCACCGGCGACACTTCGTACTGGCTGGAAGGATTTCCGCTCGACGCAATGCTCCCCGCGTACCGCGCGCGTAACCGCTCGATTCTCGCGCAGGAGCTCAATCTCACGCCGGCGCAACGCCTGCAGCTGCAGCGCCTGGTCGAAGAGAACGCGCTTCCGGCAAACAAGTATTACCGGTACGACTACTACAAGGACAACTGCTCGACGCGCCTCCGCGACATGCTGGACCGCGCGCTCAGCGGGCAGCTTAGCCGCGCAACGTCGGGAATCGTCACCACGGATACGTATCGGTCCCACACCGAACGGCTGACACAGCGAAACGTTCCCGTGTATACCGGCATCATGCTCGCGCTCGGCCATCCCGCCGACCGGCCGCTTTCGGTTTGGGAGGAGATGTTCCTGCCGGTGCGGATGGCGAACCGCCTTCGCGATGTGAAGATCGACGGCCCTGGCATCGCGACTCCGCTCGTGCGCTCGGAGATGACGCTGTTCACCGCCGGCCGCGCGCCCGAGCCGGCGAAGCCACCGCGTCGCCTCCCCTTCTACGTCGCGGCGGGAATCCTCCTCGCCGGATTGCTGGTCGCCCTCGTAAGTCGCGCCGAGAGCGGCGGCCGTTTGGCGATGTTCGGGGCGACGCTGATCACCATGGTATGGAGCTTCATTGCCGGGTTCTTCGGCACCGCGCTCGTCGCCGCGTGGACACTCACGAAGCATTTCTTCATGGGATGGAACGAGAATCTGCTGCAGCTGAACCCGATCTCTCTCGTCTTGTTCGTGCTCATCCCCCTTGCCTTCTACTCGGCGCGCGGGCAATCGAAGGCGCGGAAGCTGAGCGCGTGGGTGGCGGTGCTTTCGATGGCGGGGTTTCTGGCGCAGGGGGTGGAGCAGTTCTCGCAGCGCAACGGCGAGATCATCGGATTGGCGCTGCCGCTCAATCTTGCCGTTGTGTGGGCGGTGTTTCGGCTGACGGCATTTCGGCGCGTCAGGGGCACTCAACTGCTAACCGCAACCGAGAAAGACACAGATGCGAGGGGTCAGAAGCATAGTTGATAGTTGCGAGGAGGAGATGGGGCCTCGTGGGCGGGGCGAGACGCCCAGAGGGGGAACGTGGCGGTTCTGGACGTCTCACTCAAAGGGGACGTCACCCCGAACGCGATGGGGTTTTGCTGAGCGGGGGGTTCCTCTCTAGCAGCTCAGATCTACGCCTCTGGAACTCGCATCTGTGTCACTCTGGTTGGCATTTTCACCCTAGAACCGAACTTCCTTCCCTTCCTCGGCCGCCTTGTATATCGCCTCCGTGATCCGCATCACCAAAAGCTGATCGTCTGGAGGCTCGTACGGCGTTGCCTCGTTCACGATGGAGACGAAGTGCGTGAGCTCGGCGCGGTAAGACTGGAGGAACGCGCTCTCGCGGGCCGCGGCCCCGCTCGGCGACACATCCGTCGCGCGTCCATTCAGCTGCTTCACCACCC
>JACCRL010000123.1 GCA_013813605.1 Gemmatimonadaceae bacterium | reverse complement strand
CCTCCTGACCGACTGAGCGAGGTGTTGAGAGGGCTCTTCGACGAGGGGGCGGGCGGGAACGTGACGATCCCGCACAAACGAGCCGTGCATGACCGCTGCGATCAGCTTTCATCAGTCGCCAAACGCGCGGGCGCCGTAAACACTTTCTGGAGAGATGGTACGCGACTCGTCGGGCACAACACCGACGTGGACGGCTTCGACAGCGCCGCGCGGTCGCTGCTCGGCGAAGGAATTGCCGATGCACGCGTCGTCGTCATCGGCGCCGGTGGCGCGGCAGCGGCTGTTCTCACCGCGCTGGAACGGTGGCCGGGGGTGCGGACGACAATTACGGCTCGTCGCCGCTCGCAGGCCGCCGAGCTGGCAAAGCGCTTTGACGTTTCCGCCTGCGATGAAACGGACCTGCCGCGCGCGCTCGGCGAGGCGAGCGTGGTGGTGAATGCAACTCCGGTGGGAATGGAAGATGACGCGCACCCGGCAGACCTGTCTCCATTGGGTCACAACGCGACAGTTATCGATCTTGTCTACAAGCCCGGCGAGACAGCATGGGTGAGAGCGGCGCGCCGCTCCGGCCGCCGGGCGGTGGACGGCCTGCCGATGCTGATCGAGCAGGGAGCGCTCGCGTTCGAGAGCTGGTTCGGGATCGAGGCGGACCGGCCAGAGATGCGTCGCGCACTTGGCTGAGTGGAGCGCACGAGCTGCTCCGCTCCGCGCGACGGTCGTCGGCGGAGCTGCTGCTCCCGGTGGCGTGCGTTTCGTGCGAGAGGCTGGTCGCGGCGTCGGACAATGGAATCGTCTGCGGCCTCTGCCTCTCGCGCCTGCCATGCCTGCCGAGTCCCCAGTGCGACCGGTGCGGTCACCCCCGGCGCGCGGGCGAGTGCGCGTGGTGCGAGCTGCTCCCGCCGTACGTGCGCGCCGCGAGATCGGTGTGCTGGCTACCGGGCGTCGCTTCGTCCGAGATCGTGCACGCGCTCAAGTACGGTGGCTGGACGCGCGTCGCTGGGGAGATGGCCCTCCGCATGTCGCGGCTTGCCTGGCCGGCTGACGTGGTGGAAGAGCGCGCCGCGCTCATCCCGGTTCCTCTTTCCCGCTCAAGACAGCGAGAGCGCGGCTACAACCAGAGCGGACTGCTTGCGTGCGCGCTCGCCGAACACTGGAACGTCCCCGTCTGGAACGACGCGATTCGCCGCTGCCGCGACACACGGTCGCAAACGGAGTTGACACCCGGGGAGCGGCTTGGCAACCTTGCAGGCTCGATTGCTGCCTCTGAAAGTCGAAGCAAAGACGTTGCGGGAGCACACCTCGTTATCGTTGATGATGTCGTCACGACGGCGGCGACACTAAATGCCTGCGCAAAGGCCCTGTTCGAGGGCGGCGCGCGGATTATCAGTTACGTGACTTTCGGCCGCGCCCGCGCCAGCGGTGACCGGCTTTAACCGAAGGAGCTGAAAGGGAATGGCAACACGGGTTGGAATCAATGGATTCGGACGCATCGGCCGGCAGGTGCTGCGGGCAGCGAAGGAGCAGGGGATTGCCGATATCGACTTCGTCGCCGTCAACGATCTCACCGACACGCGAACGCTTGCCCACCTGTTTCGCTACGACTCCGTCCACGGGACCTACCAGGGAGAAGTCGAAGCGGGCAAGGATAGCATCACAGTCGACGGCGACGAGATCCTGGTGTTCTCCGAGAAGGATCCGTCGGCGCTGCCGTGGAAAGACCTCGCCGTAGACATCGTGCTCGAGTCGAGCGGCCGTTTCACTACCGCGGCGGATGCCGGGAAGCACATCAAGGCCGGCGCGAAGAAGGTCCTTATATCCGCGCCCGCGAAGGGCGAGGACATCACGATCGTCATGGGCGTCAACAGCGACAAGTACGACACGGCGAAGCACCACGTGGTGTCCAATGCGTCCTGCACTACCAACTGCCTCGTGCCGATGGTGAAGGTCATCAGGGACAACTTCGGATTCAAGCACGGCTCGATGGTGACGATTCACAGCTACACCAACGACCAGCAGATCCTCGACCTTCCACACAAGGATCTCAGGCGCGCGCGCGCGGCGGCGCTGTCGATGATACCGACGACAACCGGCGCGGCGAAGGCAACGTCGCTCGTGATTCCGGAAGTGAAGGGCAAGATCGACGGCTCGTCGATCAGGGTGCCCACACCCGACGTGTCGTTCACTGTCCTCACCGTCGAAGTCGAAAAGTCAGCCGTCACCGTCGACGCCGTCAATGCCGCTTTCCGTACTGCCGCCGGCGCCGGACCGCTGGAGGGGATTCTCAAGTACTCCGAGGAAGAGCTTGTGTCCTCCGATTACATCGGCGATCCGCATTCGTGCATCCTCGACGCGAAGAGCACGAGCGTCGTTGACGGTACGCTTGTCACCGTCTCCGGGTGGTACGACAACGAGTGGGGTTATGCCTGCCGCTGCGTGGACATGCTGCGGTTCATGGGCACGCGGCTAGCCTGAGCGGGCCATGACGAAGCGAAACGTCCGCGATCTCACCGAGCAGGAAGCTCGCGGGAAGCGCGCCCTCGTGCGCGCCGATTTCAACATCCCGCTGGACGACAACCGCGAGATCACCGACGACACGCGGATTCGCGCCGCGCTCCCAACCATCGAGCTGCTGCACAAGCTCGGCGCGCGAATCGTGCTGCTCTCGCATCTCGGGCGACCGAAAGGAAAGCCCGATCTCCGCTACTCGCTGCTTCCAGTCGCAAACAGGCTTGCCGAGCTGACGGGCCGCAAAGTCTGCTTCGTCGAGTCGACGGATACCGACGAAGCGCTGCAGGCCACGCGCGCGCTCGAGGACGGCGAGATGCTGCTTCTCGAGAACACGCGCTTTCTCGGCGGAGAGGAAACGAACGATCCGCGCCTGGCGCGCGCGCTTGCCGAGCTGGGCGACTTCTTCGTCAACGATGCGTTCGGCGCTGCGCATCGCGCGCACGCTTCCACCGCCGGGGTGGCGGAACATCTACGGCCGGCCGTTGCGGGGCTGTTAATGCAGACCGAGCTCGATTACCTCGGCGGCGCTCTTGACGAGCCCGAACGGCCGTTCGTGGCAATACTCGGCGGCTCAAAGATCTCGGGCAAGATTGACGTCATCGAGAAGCTCCTGCCCAAGGTGGACGCGCTGCTGATCGGTGGGGCGATGGCGTGCACGTTCTATCGGGCGATGGGACTCGAGACCGGCAAGTCCCTGGTCGAGGAGGACCGGGTGGCGATGGCGAAGGATCTGCTGGCGCGCGCCGGCACCCGCATCACGCTCCCGCACGACGCGACCGTTGCGCGCTCGATCGAGGATGCAAAGTCAGCGCATGACGTGCCGCGTGAGGGCATTCCGCGTGATGAGGCGATGTTCGACATCGGGCCACGCAGCGCCGCGTCTTTTGCGCGCGCTATCGCCTCGGCGCGCACGGTCATCTGGAACGGGCCAATGGGCGTTTCCGAGACGCCGCCGTTCGACGCCGGTACTCTCGCCGTAGCGCTGGCGATGGCGCACGCTACCAAGGGCGGCGCAACGACGATCGTGGGCGGTGGAGACTCTGCGGCGGCTTGCGCCAAGGCCGGCCTGGACAAGCGGATGAGCCACGTCTCGACCGGCGGAGGAGCTTCGCTGGAATTTCTGGAAGGCAAGCCGCTCCCCGGCGTCGAAGCGCTGGACGCGGCACGCTGATGGCGGATCGGCCGGGCGGTCCCGCGACGTTCCCGCGGCCGGTTCTCGCCGCCAACTGGAAGATGAACAACGGTCCGGCTCAGGCGAAATCGTTTGTAGACGCATTTCTGCAGGAATATGCGGCGCGAAACGATCGCACCATCGTCGTCTTCCCGCCCGCGCTTTCTCTCCCTGCGGTCGCGGCTGGGGTGCGCGGACGCACCGACATCCGGGTCGGGACGCAGAATATTCATTGGGCCCAGAAGGGCGCGTTCACGGGCGAGATCTCGGCCGAGATGGCGCGCGACGCCGGCGCGAGTTTGGTCCTCGTCGGGCACTCGGAACGGCGACACGTATTCGGCGAGACCGACGACATGTGCGCGAAGAAGTGCGCCGCTGCCGAGCGCGCGGGGCTCGCGTTCATGCTGTGCGTGGGCGAGACGCTCGAGCAGCGGGAGGCCGGCGCGACGGAGTCCGTCGTTCTCGGCCAGCTCGAAGCGGGATTGTCCGGCCTTCGGGATCTGTCCACTGTCAACTTGCTCCTCGCCTACGAGCCGGTGTGGGCAATCGGCACCGGCCTCAACGCAAAGCCGGGCGATGCATCGGCAATACACGCGCTTCTGCGCTCGAAGCTTCACGACATCGTCGGCGAGCGCGCCGCCGCGATTCCCATTCTTTACGGTGGCAGCGTGAACGATGGCAATGCGCGTGTCCTCCTCGCCGCCCCCGAGGTGGATGGCTTGCTCGTTGGTGGGGCGAGTGTCGAAGTCGCGTCGTGGCTCAGGATCTCCGGAGTTCCGTAGGCCCCTTCCGGCGAACACGGTTCACTTGACTGCATTACGCTGCCTGTGGATATTGAGTGGCTGGCCTCCGAACACCAAATAACTCAATGATTTACACGATTCTGTTGACGATCCTCGTGATCGATTGCTTCCTTGTTGTGGGCGCCATTCTCGCCCAGAGCGGGAAGGGCGGCGGTCTTGCCGCGAGCTTTGGCGGCGCGAGCTCGTCGCCGGACGCGCTGATCGGCGTGAGGCAGGCAGGGAATCTGCTCACCAAGATCAGTTGGTGGGGAGGGGCGGTCTTCCTCGGGCTCGCGTTCGTCCTGCAGATCATGTCGACGCGCAATCGCGCCCCAAGATCGGTTTTGGAGAAAGCGCTGAGTACCCAGCCCATCAACGCCGCGCCTCCTCCGACTGCGACTCCGGCAGTTCCGCTCGAGCCGGCTAATGCAGCTCCGACCACGGCCCCTGCGACCGGCACGCCAACTCCTCCTGCTTCAACGCCACAGCGATAAGTTGGCTAACGCGTTTCCGGGTTCGGGACCAGGGTTCCTCCTCCTCGAGGATGGAACCCTTTTTCGTGGCCGCCTAGCCGATCCGCGTGGTACGCCGGCGGTAGCGGAAGTCGTTTTCACGACGAACATGACCGGGTACCAGGAAGTGTTTACCGATCCTTCGTACAGCGGCCAGATCGTCGTCATGACAGCACCGCAAATCGGTAACTACGGCGTCAATCTGGAGGACCCCGAGTCTGGATCCGCCCAGATCGCCGGAGTGGTGGTGCGCGAGCTAACGGCCACCCACTCGAACTGGCGCGCGACGGGGTCCCTTGCCGATTGGCTTGCTGCCGCGCAAATCCCCATCATTGAACAAGTTGACACCCGCCGCCTCACTCGGCACCTGAGGTCGGTAGGGGTGATGCGAGGCGTGATCGGCGCGGGCGAAGAGCCAGATGCCGAGAGCAAGGCCGCACTCGAGGCATGTCCGTCGATGGAAGGGTTGGACCTCGCCTCGCGCGTGTCCACCCGCGAGCCCTACACCTGGGGCGATCCGCAGGCTACCCACCACGTCGTTGCGTACGATTACGGAATCAAGCGCAATATTCTCCGCCTCTTCAGCGAGAACGATTGCCGGGTCACGGTCGTTCCCGCAGACACCCCCGCCGACGATGCGCTTGCCGAGCAACCGAACGGGATTTTTCTGTCGAACGGCCCCGGTGATCCCGCGGCGATTGCGTACGCCCCTGACATCATTCGGGCCTTGGCCGAGAGGGTGCCGACGTTCGGCATCTGCCTCGGGCACCAGCTGCTCGGACTGACGTTCGGGGGATCGACCGCCAAGATGCCGTACGGGCATCGCGGCGGGAATCACCCTGTGCGTGAGGTGGAAACGGGCCAGATCCTCATCACTTCGCAGAACCACGGCTTTTCAGTCGAAGGCAGCGAGTCCGGAGTCAGCGGCGCCCCCAAGCTGGAAGTGACCCACGTGAACCTGAACGATGGCACGATCGAGGGGCTTCGCCACCGCGAATTGCCCGTCTTCGGGGTCCAATATCATCCCGAAGCAGCCCCCGGTCCGCACGATGCGCGGCCGCTGTTTGGAGAGTTTCTGGGCGCCCTGAAGAGCGTCCCGCGGTAAGCTGGGCTCGCTTGACACTATTCTACTAACGTCATAACTTCTAAGCACTTACGCCCGTTTGAGCTGTTCCTTCGTGAGACAAACCGATGACTAAAGCCGACCTCGTTGAGCGTGTCACTGCTCAGATATCACGGACCGCTGGTCCGATGATTTCGAAGAAGGACTGCGCTCGCGTCGTCGACGCCTTTCTCGACGCGATAAAGGAATCGCTGCAGACCCAGGAGAACATCGAGGTCCGCGGGTTTGGGACCTTCAAGATTCGCAATCGCAAGACGCGGATGGCCCGTAATCCCCGTACCGGATCACCGGTCGAGGTATCAGCGCGGCCGGTGCCCGTGTTCAAGCCCTCCAAGGAGCTGCGCGCGCTCGTCGCCGGCGTAGACGTGTCGCAGATGTCTGAGGCATAAGGACTTAGCAGCCCAAGCCGGACCCCGATGGCCACTGTTGCTGTTCAACTATTCGCCTCATACGCCGATCTCCTCGGCCAGTCACGGATGACGGTCAGCGTCCCGGACCGCGCTACCGTGCGAGATCTTCTCACCAGCGTCAGATCCCTTCCTCGCGGGGGCGGAATCCCCGAAACAGCTCTCGTCGCGGTGAACAGGCGGTTTGCAAACGCCAGCGACCCAATCGCTGCCTCGGACGAGCTTGCACTGATTCCGCCGGTCGCTGGAGGATGATTCGAGCCGCGCTCGTTGATCGGGTCATCCAGCCGGCGGACCTGCTCGCTGAAGTCGCGACGCCGCGCTCGGGGGCAACGGCGCTATTCATCGGCACAGTCCGGGAGACGAATGACGGGAGAGCCGTAACTGCAATTGACTACGCTTCTTACGTGGCAATGGCGGAAGGCGAGCTGGAGCGGATAGCGCGCGAAGCGGGCGAGAAGTTCGGCGTCGATTTTCTCGTTGTCGAGCACCGCGTCGGGATGCTGCAGCTGATGGAAACCAGCGTCGCCATCGCCGCTTCGCACGCCCATCGCGGCCCAGCGATGGATTGCACGCGCTGGGTGATCGAAGAGATCAAGACCCGGGTGCCGATCTGGAAGCGCGAGCATTACGCCGACGGAAGCCGAGACTGGGTGGATCCCGCGCCGCGGTCCGAGAAGGTGGCCCCGTGACGCCGATTCTCCGCGACGGATTCGGCAGGCACATCGACTACCTCCGTATCTCGGTCACCGACAGGTGCAACTTCCGATGTCGCTATTGCATGCCGGCGGAAGGACTCGACTGGCTGCCGAAGGCGGAGATTCTTTCCTACGAGGAAATCGCCGAAGTGGTTCGGCAGCTGGCTCAGCTGGGATTGCGAAAGGTTCGTATTTCAGGCGGCGAGCCGACACTCAGGCCGGAGCTGCACAAGCTCGTCGGGATGATCAGGGACGTCCGCGGGATCGAGGACATCTCCCTCTCCACGAACGGCGTGCGCCTCGCCGCGGTTGCGCGCCTGTTGAAGGAGAGCGGACTCGACCGCATCAACATGAGCGCGGATTCGCTTCGGCCCGATCGCATTCACGCCATTTCCCGCCGCCGCCTCCCCTTCGATCCCGTTGCGGCGGCGACAGCCGCGGAGGATGCGGGCCTTGGTCCGATCAAGATCAACATGGTGGTGATGAGGGGAATCAACGATGACGAGATCGCGGATTTCGCACGGCTCACAGTCGATCGGCCCTGGCACGTGCGATTCATCGAGCTCATGCCCGTCGGCGAAATGAGGGACGTCACGTGGGACCACGTCGTTCCGTCCGACGAAATCATCGCGAGACTGGCGGAGGTTGGCCGGCTTTCGGCAGTCAGCGGACCGGAGAGAGGCAACGGCCCGGCGCGCTACTTTGCTTTTTCGGGCGCGCGGGGAACAGTGGGCGTGATCACCCCGATGACTCACACTTACTGCGAGACCTGTAACCGTGTTCGCCTCACCGCCGACGGAAAGCTGCGCACCTGTCTGTTCGGGGATCAGGAGACAGATTTGCGCACACTTCTCCGCGCCGGTATGTCACTCGAGCCGGCAGTCCGCGCGGCGCTGGTGACCAAGCCCGCCGCGCACCAGCTGCTGCAAATGAATGTCGGCGGCCTGCGCGCCCTCTCGCAGGTTGGCGGCTGAGAATACTCACCCCGCGCTGATTGCTCCGCGTCACTCGCGCGAATAGCTTTCGCGCACTGAACGCCTCTCCAATTCGAATCGAATAATGGTCAACAAGATTACGGTCGTCGGTGCCGGAAACGTCGGTGCCACCGCCGCCCAGCGCATCGCCGAGAAGGAGCTGGCCCGCACGGTCGTGCTGGTGGACATCCAGGAGGGCATTCCCCAGGGGAAGGCGCTCGACCAGTGGCAATCCGCGCCCATTGAAGGGTTCGACTCACGGGTCATCGGCACCAATGGCTACGATGAGACAAAGGATTCGGACATCATCGTGATCACCGCCGGCATCGCGCGGAAGCCCGGGATGTCGCGCGACGACCTGCTCAATACCAACGCCGGGATCGTAAAGCAGGTGTCGGAGCAGATCAAGTCCACCTCGCCGAACGCCATTCTCATCGTCGTCTCGAACCCGCTCGACGTGATGTCGTACGTCGCCATGAAGGTGACGGGTTTCCCGCGCGAGCGCGTGCTGGGCATGGCGGGTGTTCTCGACACTGCGCGCTACCGCGCGTTCCTCGCTGAGGCGCTCGACGTCTCCGTGAGAGACATTCAGGCGATGGTGCTCGGCGGCCACGGCGACACGATGGTGCCGCTCATCTCGTACACGTCGGTAAGTGGCATTCCGATCACTCAGCTGCTGTCGAAGGAGAAGCTCGACGCAATCGTTGATCGCACGCGCACCGGCGGCGCCGAGATCGTGAAGTTCCTCAAGACCGGTTCTGCCTACTACGCGCCGTCGGCGGCGGCGGTGCAGATGTGTGAGGCGATCGTTCATGACCAGCGCCGGATCCTCCCGTGCGCCGCGTGGCTCACCGGCGAGTACGGCATGAACGGACTGTTCCTCGGCGTGCCCTGCAAGCTTGGGCGCCGCGGTCTCGAGCAGATCATCGAGGTCGAGCTGACGAATGGAGAGCGAGAGGCCCTCACCAAGAGCGCCGACGCGGTACGCGAGCCGATGGCAGCGGTAAAGCTCTAGAAGGATGGCAACAGGCCGCGGGTTCTACCGCTCGCTGGTGGGGAAGAAAATCGTGATGGGTGTCACCGGTCTGATCTGGGTCGGCTTCGTCGTCGGCCACGCCGCTGGTAACCTGCTCGTATTCCGCGGCCCGGAGGCGCTCAACTCCTACTCCCATTTCCTCAAGAGCACCGGCGAACTGCTGTGGATTGTTCGGGCAGTGCTTGTGGTTGCCCTGGTTCTGCATGTGATCGCCGCCGTGCAGGTGACGAGGCAGAGCCGCGCGGCACGCCCGGTTGGCTACGCTAAGCAGGAACACCAGGCGGCCACCTTTGCCTCGCGCACGATGCGGTGGGGTGGCGCTCTCCTCCTTGTCTTCATAGTCCTTCACATCCTGCATTTCACCACCGGCACTGTGCGGCCTGCCGGTTCGTTCAGCACGACCGACGTCTATGCGAACATGGTGACGAGCTTTCGCATCTGGTGGGTGGCGTTCTTCTACGTCACATCGATGGCGGCGCTCGGTTTCCACCTCTTCCACGGCGCGTGGAGCTCGGTTCGGTCGATCGGCGTCAGTCCGGTCTCGGCGGATCCGCTGAAGAAGAAGGTGTCTCTTGGGCTCGCACTCTTTCTCTGGCTCGCCTTCACCGCGATACCGGTTGCCATCTTCGCCGGACTGATCGGATGACGGTCAAACTCGACGCGAAGATGCCGACGGGCGCGCTGGCGCAGAAGTGGGACAAGCACCGCTTCGAGATGAAGCTCGTGAACCCCGCCAACAAGCGAAAATACAGCATCATCATCGTTGGCTCGGGCCTCGCGGGCGGCGCGGCGGCGGCGACGCTCAGCGAGCTCGGTTACGACGTCAAGTGCTTCTGCTTCCAGGATTCCCCCCGCCGCGCGCACAGCATTGCCGCCCAGGGCGGAATCAACGCCGCCAAGAACTACCAGAACGACGGCGACAGCATCTACCGGCTGTTCTACGACACGATCAAGGGCGGTGACTTCCGCGCCCGCGAGGGGAACGTCTACCGGCTCGCTCAGCTCAGCGTCAACATCATCGACCAATGCGTTGCGCAGGGCGTTCCGTTCGCGAGGGAATATGGCGGGCTTCTCGCCAATCGCTCCTTCGGTGGGGCGCAGGTATCGCGCACCTTTTACGCACGTGGCCAGACGGGGCAGCAGCTGCTGCTCGGCGCCTATCAGGCGCTGGAACGCCAGGTCGCGCGCGGCGGCGTGAAGATGTTCCCGCGCACCGAGATGCTCGATCTTGTCGTCATCGACGGCAGGGCACGCGGCATCATCACCCGGGACCTCGTTACCGGCGCGATCGAGTCTCACGTAGCCGACGCCGTCGTGCTCGGTACCGGCGGATACGGGAACGTGTTCTTTCTCTCGACCAACGCTCAGGGCACCAATGCGACGGCGATCTGGCGGGCGTACAAGCGAGGGGCGGCGTTCGCCAATCCGTGCTTCACGCAAATCCACCCCACCTGCATCCCTGTGAGCGGTGAGTATCAGTCGAAGCTCACGCTGATGAGCGAATCGTTGCGCAACGATGGCAGGGTCTGGGTGCCGATCAAGGCGGGCGACAAGCGTGCCGCTGCCGACATCCCTGAAACCGATCGTGATTACTTCCTCGAGCGGAAGTATCCGAGCTTCGGCAATCTCGCGCCGCGTGACATCGCGTCGCGTAATGCGAAGGAAGTCTGTGACGAGGGCAGGGGAGTCGGCGAGTCGGGCCTTGGCGTCTACCTCGATTTCAGCGACGCGATCAAGCGCCTCGGCGCCGACGTGATCCGCGAGAGGTACGGCAACCTCTTCGAGATGTACCAGCGCATCACCGACGAGAACCCATACCAGGTTCCGATGCGCATCTATCCGGCCGTCCACTACACGATGGGCGGGCTCTGGGTCGACTACAACCTCATGAGCAACGTCGATGGCCTTCACGTCATAGGTGAAGCGAACTTCTCGGACCACGGCGCCTACCGCCTCGGCGCGAGCGCGCTGATGCAGGGTCTCGCCGATGGATACTTCATCCTCCCCAACACGCTTGGGCATTACCTGGCGTCGAACAAGCTCGACAAGGTTGATGATTCTCACCCCGCCTTTCGCGAGGCTCGGACAGCAGTCGATGAGCGCACGAACAGGTTTCTCTCCATTAATGGCAAGCGCACTGTCGCGTCCTTTCACCGCGAGCTGGGGAAGGTGGTGTGGGACTACTGCGGTATGTCGCGCAACGAGGCCGGACTCAGGCTCGCGCTCGAGAAGATTCCGCAGCTGCGCGCCGAGTTCTGGCGCGATGTGAACGTCCCGGGCAGCGCGGCGGAGCTCAACCAGGCGCTGGAGCGGGCGGGTCGCGTCGCCGATTTCATGGAGCTGGCCGAGCTCATGTGTATCGACGCGCTGCATCGCACCGAGTCCTGCGGTGGCCACTTTCGCGAGGAAAGCCAGACACCGGAGGGCGAAGCTCTCCGCGACGATGCCAACTTCACCTACGCTGCGGCGTGGGAGTTCGCCGGAGAGGGGAAGGCCCCCGTTCTCAACAGGGAGCCACTGCTCTTTGAGAACGTGAAGCTGTCGCAGCGGAGCTACAAGTGATGAACCTCACGCTGCACGTCTGGCGGCAGGCGGGCCCCGATGCGCCGGGCAAAATGGTCAGGTACGAGGCGAACGATATCAGTCCCGACATGTCGTTCCTGGAGATGCTCGATGTCGTTAACGAACGACTCACCGCAGAGGGAGAAACGCCGATCGCGTTCGACCACGATTGCCGGGAGGGAATCTGCGGAGCGTGCGGTCTTATGATCAACGGCATCGCCCATGGCCCCGAGAAGGGCACTGCCACCTGCCAGCTCCATATGCGCAGCTTCAGCGATGGCGCGGCGATCTACATCGAGCCGTGGCGCGCGCGCGCCTTTCCGGTCATTCGCGATCTGGCCGTCGACCGCTCTTCCCTCGACAGGATCATTCAGGCGGGCGGTTTCATCACCGCGGCGACGGGGGGTTCGCAGGATGCCAACGCCATCCTCGTCCCGAAGGAAAACGTTGACGACGCGATGGACTCGGCGGCCTGCATTGGTTGCGGAGCGTGTGCGGCGGCCTGTCCGAACGCATCGGCCTCACTCTTTACCGCGGCGAAGATCACGCACCTCGGGCTTCTGCCGCAGGGTCAGCCCGAGCGCTACCGGCGGGCGTTGAGCATGGTCGGGCGGATGGACCTCGAGGGGTTCGGCAGCTGCACCCTCCATGGCGAGTGCCAGGAAGCATGTCCGAAGGAGATCAGCATCGACACGATCACGAGAATGAACCGGGATTTCCTTCGCGCCAGCGTTACGGGCGGCCGCGAGTAACGCTGGCCTGTTTGGTGCACTCCGCTCTCGCGTCCTTACAACTGACTCAAAGGGAGCACTGATGGATACACCGAGAAATGACCCACCCGTCCCTGAAGCGGCTGGCCGGCGCGGCACCGAGGCGGCATTCGGCGGTGCGGACGCGGTTAATGACACGCCCGACATTGCGGGGCGGGGCGCCACACCAGGAACGCCGTTCGACGCAGCGATGCCCACTCCCCAAAAACGCGGTGGCGGGAGCAGGGTCGTGTGGCTGGCGGTTATTGTAGCGCTGGGAATACTGCTCGCATACGCCGCCGGAATGCTGCGCTAGGGAACTCGGGGCGGGCTGCTGTGCCCGCGCTCGATATCCCGGCTGAGGCGGGTTTTCTCGCTTCGTTTTTCGGCGGCGTCGTGCTGCTTCCGCTCCTCGACGAGCCGGTGCGCGCCCTGATGGTCGGCGGCTGAGCCGTTGCCATTCCCGTTCTGCTTTGCTGCCGCGCCGTTACGCGAGTGGAGCTGCTCCAGGATCTTGTTTCGCGTCTTCGCGCCGTGCTGACCCTCGGCGTGGTCCTGCGGTCCCTTCTGATGTCCGTCGCGATTCTGCATCTGTTGCGATTCCTCTCTCGATGTTTACGGGCTTTCGTCCGGCAATCCCGGGGCCATGCTCCTACAGCCGCGGTAGCGTGACCCCCTGCTGGCCCTGGTATTTCCCCTTCTTGTCCTTGTACGAGACCTCCGGCTCTTCGTCGCCCTTGAAAAAGAGAACCTGCGCGATTCCCTCGTTGGCGTAGATCTTCGCCGGCAGCGGCGTGGTGTTGGAAATCTCCAGCGTCACGAAACCCTCCCATTCCGGCTCGAACGGCGTGACGTTGGTAATGATTCCGCACCGGGCGTAGGTGGACTTGCCGACGGTTATCGTCACGACGTTGCGCGGGATGCGGAAGTACTCGACCGAGCGGCCGAGGGCGAAGGAGTTCGGCGGAACGATGCAGACATCGCCCTCGAATTCGACGAACGACTTCGGGTCGAAGTTCTTGGGGTCGACCATCGAATTCAGCACGTTGGTAAAGATCTTGAATTCCGGCGCGACTCTCATGTCGTACCCGTAGGAGCTCACGCCGTATGAAATGACGCCGTCTCTCACCTGGCTGCTCTCGAAGGGCTCGATCATCCCGTGTTCTCTGGCCATGCGGGTGATCCAGCGATCCGCCTGAATTGACATTTGCGTTGTTGGGGGAAAGGAATTCACGGAAGGTGGGACGGTCGGGGCCGACAGCCGCAATGTACGAAGCCCGACTGTCAGTTGCCACCAATCGCGAGCCGTTGAATTAGCACTGTGCCAACGGTAAATTCCCCGTAAATCCCGCTAGTGAAATTTTTCACAAGTCCGGAACCCAATGGCGCGCGCGTATTTCCCGGTCCTGATGCTGCTTGGTTTCGTTGTGATGAACGCCCTGCTGATCGTTGCGATCTCGGCGCTCACCATGCGTTCCCGGCCCTCGGCGGTCAAGCAGCAGGCCTATGAGTCGGGCATGCCGCCGCTCGGAGATGCGCGGGAACGGTTTTCAGTTCGGTTCTACCTCGTCGCGATCCTGTTCATCATCTTCGACATCGAGACGGTGTTCATGATCCCCTGGGCGGTCTACTACAAGCAGCTGTCCTGCTTCGTGCCGCTCGTCAACGGTGCCTGCCCCACCGGGCAGATCTCCTTCTTCGGGCTCGGCGAGATGCTCGTGTTCATGGTCATACTTCTGGTTGGGTTCGTTTACGTCTGGAAGAAGGGAGCATTGCAATGGGACTGACAGCGCAACCGGACGGCCGGACCGTCGAGTACGATGCTCAGTCGCAGGAAGGGTGGGTCGCGACGCGGCTCGACTTCCTCGTCAACTGGTCGCGGGCCAATTCTCTGTGGCCGATGCCGTTCGGCACCGCCTGCTGCGCAATCGAGTTCATGGCGACTGCCGCGAGTGACTTTGACCTCGCCCGATTCGGCATGGAGCGGATGAGCTTCTCTCCCCGCCAGGCCGATGTGCTGATTTGTGCCGGCCGCGTTCCGTTCAAGCTGGCGCCGATCATCCGGCGCATCTGGCAGCAGATGCCGCAGCCGAAGTGGTGCATCTCGATGGGAGCGTGCGCATCGTCGGGAGGCATGTTCGACAACTACGCGGTGGTGCAGGGGATAGACACCATCATTCCGGTTGACGTCTACGTGCCCGGCTGCCCGCCTCGCCCCGAAGGCCTGATGTACGGCATTCGCCTTCTGCAGGAGAAGGTCATGAACGAACGCGCATCGGATGTCGGCACCCGCGACGAGATGGAGCCCGATCCGCGCAGCCAGCTCTACATCCCGCCATCGGTCATCGATGAGCTCGGCGAGCCGTTCGGCAATTCAGTGCACCAGACGCGGTCTGGCCTGTGAGTCCTTTTCAGGTAGTGACCGCCGGCTCTCAGCGATTCTCGGAGCAGCCAGTTTCGCCGCACAACGTTTCCCACCGTGGAGGCGAGGCCAACGCATCGGCGCAGGCACTGAAGGACAAGTTTGCCGCCGCGGTCAAGCGTGTCGAAGTCATCTGGGGAGAGACGGTGGTCTTCATCGACCCGGCGTCGGCATCCACCGTGATCCGGTGGCTGCACGACGATCCCAGCCAGCAGTACGACTACCTGAGTGATGTCACCGCGGTCGAGTATCGCGACGCGGAGATGCCGATCGAGGTCGTTTGGCATCTTCGCTCACTCCCGTACCGGCGATTCCTGCGCGTGAAAGCGCAGATACCGAAGGGGCAGCCGCTCGAGATCGACAGCGTCTATGACATTTACCGCGGCGCCGACTGGCTCGAGCGCGAGTGCTACGACATGTTCGGCATCCGCTTCAAAGGCCATCCCGACCTGCGTCGGATCCTGATGTGGGAGTCTTACAAGGAAGGCTTTCCGCTACGCAAGGACTTTCCGCTTCGCGGCCGCTTCAGCCGGTCCGAGCAGCTGCGGCAGGCGCTCGCGCAGAACCCCGAAGCACGGTACTCGATGGAAGAGCTTTCCATCGCAAACGCGTTTGAAGACCTGCCCGAAGACATGCGCAAGCGTCTCGACAAGGGCGTGAGGACGGGCGAGTAGTGGCCAATCGCACGGTCGAAGTCGAGCTTTCGACGACGGGGCTGGATGCCCAGGGACGCGCGCAGCGCGTTCCGCTTGTCACCAACGATGGTGGCAGCGCCGTCGCCCTCGAGCCGCCGCCGGGGATGGAGCCCGATCTGGAAGGTGAGCACATGCTCATCAACATCGGTCCCCAACACCCGGCGACTCACGGCGTGCTGCGGCTCGTGCTCGAGCTCGACGGCGAGACCGTCGTGCGCTGCATCCCGCACCTCGGCTACCTGCACTGCGGCTTCGAGAAAATCGGCGAGTATCGCCAGTACAACCAGATCATCTGCTGGACGGACCGCGAAGACTACCTGAACTCGATTGGCAACAACGTCGCCTTCGCGCTCGGCGCCGAGCGCCTGTTCGGCATCGAGATCACGGCGCGGTGCACGGTGTTGCGCGTCATTGCGGCCGAGTTGTCGCGCATCATGTCGCACCTCGTCTGGCTCGGCACTACGTGCATCGACATCGGCGCGTTCACGCCGTTCCTGTGGGCATTCCAGCAGCGCGAGCGCATCTACCGCATGATCGAGAAGTGGGTCGGCGCTCGCCTTACCACCACGGCAACGCGCGTCGGCGGAATGGCGGCGGATATCCCGTCAGGGTGGACGGACGACCTCCGTTACTTCCTCAAGACCTTCCCGAACACGGTCGACGAGATCGACCGCATGCTGACCAGGAACGCGATCTGGGTCGGCCG
>JACCRL010000104.1 GCA_013813605.1 Gemmatimonadaceae bacterium | reverse complement strand
GGATGTCGGAAAGCCCCGGCAGCATCGTCACCGTGTAAGCAGTGTTTGGACGCCAGCCGCGGCGGGGGCGCACCGCGATCTCGTCGCGATCCCACGAGACTTGCGGCGTTCCCTCGCGCGGCGAGATGATAAAAAGGTCCGAGAGCGTCGCGTACTGGGGCGGTCGTTCGCTTACGACCTCGTTGAACCGAAAAATCACTTCTTTCGGCGAGATGCCCGTGCGGGCGCTGTCCGGCGCGACAGCAATCAGCTCGGGTGCGGCGACATCGGGCGGGCCGCCCGGTGGCATTCCCGGTGACGCGCAGCCGGCGAAGATAAGCGCACCGGCAATCAGCCTCCGCACAGCGCCTTCACCTTGTCGGCGAGCTGCTCGCGCCGCTTGAGCCAGTCGCCTTCCTTGCGCCGCTCAGCTTCGACGACGCTCGCCGGCGCGCGCTTGATGAAGCCCTCATTGCGCAGCCGGCCGGAGAGAGATTGAAGCTGCGTCTCGAGCTGCTCGAGCTCGCCGCGAATCTTCCCGCACTCCTTCGAAAGGTCGACGAGGCCGCCGAGCGGCACGATGAGCTCGCTGCCGTCGCTGAGCAGAAGGTGCGCTGCGCCCTGAGCTGAAGCGGGCGCGCCCATACTCGTAGAAGAGCGCGTGAGCCGGCCGATGAGCGGAGCGTTTTTTCCGAACAGCGCGGCGTTCCGGTTTTGACTCACAAAGACTTCAATTGGCTTGCCCGGCGGAATCGCGTAGTCGGATCGCAGTTGCCTGATCGCAGTCACTGCCTCCTTAACGATCTCGAAATCAGCAATCTCACGATCCCTTTCCGGAGACGAAGAGGATCGCTCTGGCCATGCGACGGTGGCAATGAAATCCCCGCGCGAGCCGGCAACAGACTCTGGCAGGCGCTGCCACAGCGTCTCGGTGATGAACGGCATGATCGGATGCAGAAGCCTTAGTGCCTGATCGAAAACATGGACGATGACTGCGCGCGCGGCGTCCCGACCTGGACCAGGCGATTCGATGCGGAACTTGGTCGACTCGAGATACCAGTCTGCCAGATCGTTCCAGACGAATGCACGCGCCGACTCGGCATACTCGCTGAGCCGGAGCCCCGAGAAGCGCTCCGCCTCTGTCCAGCGGCCGCCCCCCGGTCGGGCCGGGCCAAGTGCCGCATCGCACGCCGCGATCGTCGCGTCGAGGCGGCCGAGAATCCAGCGGTCGGAAAGGTCGAGGTCGCCGTCGGCGACCGAGTCGGGAGACTGAACCGTCTCATTGCCGACCTTCGAGAGCAGGAAGCGCCCGATGTTCCAGAGCTTGGTGGCGAAGTTCCGCCCCGGCGCGAACGAGCGCTCCAGATCGCGGTGGTCGAGCACCAGATCGGCGCCCATTCCCATTCCGGAAATGACGGTGTAGCGCAGCGCATCGGCGCCGTACGCCTCGACGACGTCGAGCGGATCGATGCCGTTGCCGAGCGACTTGGACATCTTCACGTGCTCGGTATCGCGAACGGTGCCGTGGAGATAGACGGTATGGAAGGGCGCCGCACCCATGAACGCGTACCCCGCCATGATCATCCGCGACACCCAGAAGAAAAGAATCTCGGGTGCGGTGACGAGATCATCCGTCGGATAGAACGCCGCCAGCGATGGCGATTCCTTGTCGGGCCAGCCCAGCGTCGAGATCGGGAAGAGCCAGGACGAGAACCAGGTGTCGAGCACGTCCTCGTCCTGACGAACGGGGCCGTCGCACTTCGTGCACGCTGAAACATCGGTGCGGCTCACCACCTGCTCTCCGCACGAATCGCAGTACCAGACCGGAATGCGGTGTCCCCACCACAGCTGCCGCGAGATGTTCCAGTCGCGGATGTTCTCCAGCCAGTTGATGTAGACCGCTTCCCAGCGCTCTGGAAGAATTCGAATCGTGCCGTCGCGCACGCCCGCCAGCGCCGGCTCGGCAAGCGGCTTCATCTTCACGAACCACTGGTCGGACAGCCTCGGCTCGACAACGGTGTCGCACCGATAGCAATGACGAACGGCGTGCGCGTGCGGCTCAGTACGGCCGAGTGACCCCAGCTTTTCCAGAAGGCTGACGATCTGCTCGCGCGCGGCAAACCGGTCGACGCCGACGAGACTGGCAGGCACGCGCGATCCGGCATCCGCGCCGTTCGCCATCGTGCCGTCGGGCGCCATGATCACAGGCATGGACAGCTTGTGCCGCACGCCGACCTCGAAATCATTCGGGTCGTGCGCGGGGGTGATCTTCACCACGCCAGTCCCGAACGCGGGGTCAACGTATTCATCGGCGATGACGGGAATGTCGATCTCCGCGATCGGCAACCGCACCATCTGGCCGACGAGGTCACGGTACCGCTCGTCGTCCGGGTGCACCGCGAGCGCAACGTCGCCAAGCATGGTTTCGGGCCGCGTCGTTGCGACGGTCAGCTTTTCCTGCCTGGTACCGACCACCGGATATGCAATGTGGTAAAGCTTCCCGGCCTCGTCTCCGTGCTGCGCTTCCTCGTCGCTCAGCGATGTCATGCAGCGGCCGCACCAGTGGATAACGCGGTGGCCACGGTAAATGAGGCCGCGCTCGTAGAGCTGCACGAACGCCTCGCGCACGGCGTGCGAAAGCGCCGGCGACAACGTATACGCGGTGCGGTTCCAGTCGCACGACGCACCGATCGATCGCAGCTGGCGAAGTATCTCGTTACCCGTCTCGGCGACGAATGAAGCCGTTCGCTCGACGAAAGCCTCGCGACCGAGATCGAAGCGTGTGCTGCCTTCCGCGGCCAGTTGCTTCTCGATCACGTTCTGTGTGGCGATGCCCGCGTGATCGGTGCCCGGTATCCAGAGCGCCTCGTCGCCGCGCATACGGCGCCAGCGGACGATTACGTCCTGAACCGTGTTGTTGAGACCGTGCCCCATGTGCAGCACGGCCGTTACGTTCGGCGGAGGCATGACGATGACAAACGGCTCCCTGTCTCCGCCAACGCGCGCGCTACGGGAGTCTCTCGCCGCAAACAGGTCCGCGTCGAGCCACCGCTGGTAGATGGCGCTCTCAGTCTGCCGCGCGTCGTACTGCGCCGGCAGCTCCTCGGTATCGGGCGTTTTTATCATCTATGGCGCAAGTTAACCGGCGCCATTTTCACGGGTAAGGAGAGGCAGTCTCCTATGAAAGCGCGAGCGACCCCGCGCTAGGCTCCCGGCCGCGAGTCCGGATCGGCGACGTGATCCGCCTTCGGCACGCCAGTGGGAGCGACAGGCGAACCATCGGTGCGGCCGCCGCGCGGCGCTTTCTTGGCCTTCTTGCGGCCCTCGGCGCCCCCGATGTCGTCCGCTGCCGAGATAAACGCGCTTTCCTCATTCATGGAGCGATCCTCGAGAACTGTGCGCGGGTCTGCGTGACGGTCGATTTCCGTGGAGTTCCCCTGGCGGCGGCGGCCGGTGCCGACGTGCTGTCCCTCCCAATGCGCTTCGGTCAACGAAGGATCGCCATTTTCGTAACGGTGCGCCGCATCCTCGAGCAGATCCTCATCAGCCTTGATCGCCAGACGGTTGACGACGGTTTCGACGCCGGGAACTCCGCGCGCGATCACCACCGCCTGCGAGCCTTCGTCGTCGGAGTTGACCCATCCCGTCAGCTCGATGATGCCATCTTCGACAGCACCGATGTCGATCGCCCGCTCGCTGAGCAGCGGATCGTTGCGAAAGGCTTCGAGCACGCGCTCCTCGAGCTCCTCGGTCGCATCGAGACTGGCGGCCGGGGCCTGTAAATCGTCGTCGAAGTCCTCATCGAATTCGTCATCGAAGCCGTCGTCGTCAAGGTCCACCTCGACGCCGATTGCTTTGCCCCCGAACTGCGAGGTGATGCGGTCGGTAAGGCCCTTGAACCCGCCGAACTTGTCGGCCATCAGAACGCCCGCGGCGAAACCCGCGGCGGCGCCGAGTGCGATGTAGAGCGCGCGGTTTGCGCCGGACTCTTCTTCGTCTTCAGCGAAGATCACGGTGGGCTCGTCACGATAACGGAAGGGAGACATGTAGTGTGCCTGTGGCGGAGGGTATACGCTGTGGATAGCTTACGGGAAGCAAAATAAAGGCCATTCGCGGCTCCCGAAATTATACCAAAAATGTTGACGCTGAGGCTCCCCGACGGCGCCACCCGTGAAGCTCCCGAAGGCGCCCTCCCGCGCGAAATCGTCGCATCCATCGGTTCGCGTCTGCTTCGGGATGCAATTGCGGTAGAGGTTGACGGCGAGGTTCTGGATCTCACGACGCCCCTCAGAAAGGGAGGCGCGTTCCGCGTCCTTACCGAAAAAGACGCCGAATCGCTGTCGGTGCTCCGGCATTCCGGCGCCCACATCCTCGCGACCGCCGTCAGGCGTTTGCGCCCCGATGCAAAAATCGGATTCGGACCCTCGATCGAGGATGGCTTCTACTACGATTTCGAAGTGGAGGAGCCGTTCACGCCGGAGGATCTCGAAAAGTTCGAGGCGGAGATGCGGAAGGTCATCGCCGAGAAGTTTTCGTTCGTGCGCGAAGAAGTTTCGCAGCCCGAGGCTCAGAAGCGATTTGCCGACGATCCGCTCAAGCTGGAGCGGCTCGGTGAATTTTCTTCCGATGAGATCATCTCCACCTATACCGACGGACCGTTCGTCGACCTCTGCCGCGGTCCGCACGTTCCCGACACCGGGTATCTGAAACACTTCAAGCTGCTGCACACCGCCGGCGCGTACTGGCGAGGTGACGAGCGGCGGCAGATGCTGCAGCGCATCTATGCGACTGCCTGGTTCAGGAAGGAGGATCTGGAAGCACACCTGCATCGCCTCGAGGAAGCGAAGCGTCGCGACCATCGCGCGCTGTCGCAACTGCTTGACCTGTACTCGACCGATGCGCGTGTCGGACCGGGTTTGATCCTCTGGCACCCCAAGGGTGCGATCGTCCGCAACGAGATCGAGAATTACGAGCGCGCGCTGATTCTCCGCCACGGCTACGAGCTGGTCTATACGCCGCACATCGTCAGCGAAAAGCTCTTCCAGATCTCCGGTCACCTCGAAAACTTCAAGGAAGGAATGTTCGGGGCGATGGACGTCGACGGCGCGGCCTACCGACCGAAGCCGATGAACTGCCCCGGACACATCTGCATCTATCAGTCGCGGCAGCGGTCGTACCGCGACCTTCCGATCCGCTACGCGGAATTCGGCGCTGTGTACCGCTACGAGCGGAGCGGCGTCCTGCACGGCATGATGCGCGTGCGCGGATTCACGCAGGACGACGCGCACGTCTTCTGCACGCTCGAGCAGGTACCTGCCGAGATCGAGCGCCTGATGGATTTGTGCGACGAGATGCTTCGTACCTTCGGCTATCCCTACACGATCGAGCTCGCGACTCGTCCGGAAAAAGCGCTCGGCAGTCCGGAGCTCTGGAAGCAGGCAGAGGCGACACTGGCCGATGTTCTCACGAAGCGCGGCCAGGCCTACGAGATGGACGAGGGCGGCGGCGCATTTTACGGCCCCAAGCTCGACTTCAAGCTCATCGACGCGATCGGGCGAAAGTGGCAGGGACCGACAGTGCAGCTCGACTTCAACCTGCCAGAGCGATTCGGCCTCGAGTACACCGGCGCCGACAATGCGGCGCACCGCCCGATCATGCTGCATCGCGTGCTCGTCGGGTCGATGGAGCGCTTCGTCGGCGGGCTTATCGAGCACTTCGCCGGCGCG
Organism: Gemmatimonadaceae bacterium; assembly: GCA_013813605.1. GTDB lineage: Bacteria > Gemmatimonadota > Gemmatimonadetes > Gemmatimonadales > Gemmatimonadaceae > UBA4720. Next base: position 2,129 of record JACCRL010000104.1, on the reverse strand, counting down.
TTCCCGCTCTGGCTCGCACCCGAGCAGGTGAGGGTGATTCCAATTGCCGACGACTTCAGGGAGTTCGCCGCTTCAGTTGTGCGGCGGTTGAAGGCACGCGGCGCGCGCGCGCATCTCGACGACCGCTCCGAGACGCTCAACTACCGCATTCGCGACGGCGAAACGATGAAGGTGCCGTACATGGCGGTCGTGGGTAAGCGTGAAGCGGAGGCCGACTCCATCGCGTTGCGCGTGCGCGGCGCGGGGAAGAAGCAGGAGATCCTGACGGTCGCCGATTTCACCGCGCGGGTGGAAGACGAGCTCGCGACGCGCGCGCTCGTTCCCTGACCGGTCAGTCGACTCGAATGCGCCTGAAGCGGGCGTTCAGCAGCTCGTAGCCGCCGTAAGCAATCAGGCCGAGCGCAATCGCGGCGAATGGCCACTTGCCGAGATTCGAGAAAGCCTTGAGCGCTTCACCGATTCCTCCGGCCTCGTCGGCCGAGCGCTGCTGTCCCGCCTTCGCCATTAGCAGGCCGATCATGCCGAAGACGAGCCCACGGGCTCCGATACCGAAACGGCTGGTGCGTATAACCAGTCTCTGTGCCGACGGACTGAGCGTATTCAGCTCGAGCTTTTTGCTCAATTTGGCGGCAACGGCGCGGTAGAGCTGGTACAGGGCATATCCGATAATTCCGGCGGCGACTGCGAGCACGATCCCCCTTCCGCCCGGCATCTCCAGCGCCCTGGCGGTCCACAGCTCGGGTCCGTCGGGCGCATCCTTGTCGGGACGGCCATTCGTCGCAATGCTGAACGCCGTGGCGCCGAGTACCGCGTGCGCGATCGCCCGGGCGGCGAAGCTGACGCGAAGCGCGATGCCCTTCGCGTCACGGCCACGTTTTTCCGGGTCGTTGATCGCTTCCACCATCCGCCACAGCGCGTAACCATACAGTCCGGCCGCGACCACCAGGAGCAGCGCCCGGCCAAAAGGCGCCGCCAGGACGGTGCCCATCGCTCCGCGCGTGTCCGTCGTTCCACCCCCGCCGGACAGCGCCGCGCTCGCGGCGAGCACCCCGATCGTCGCGTACAACACTGCTTTTGCCGTGTACCCCACCCTGGCCAACCGCTCGATCCAGGGCGCTACTTCATGGGACGCAGCGGCGCTCAACCCACGGGATTCCAATCCGGACAGCTGTTAAAAGGTCGTTGCAGAAGGTAGAAGCAGCCTCAACGGGAGCGCGTGCCGACGGTCGTAAGGTTGAGCACTGAATCCGGACCGGTTGTCGTGTAGCGCGCTACGGTCTTGCCGACGAGGGTGTCCCCGCGTAGCCACATCACGCCTTTCGTGCTGACCTGGACATTCCTGCGCCGTACGCTCTGATACGGGCCGGCGTCGGTCAGAACGCTGTCTCCCGATACGGTGACACGAATGGGAACTGCGTCGCGGTTGGGGAACTTGAACGTCCACCCTTCCGTGGTGTTGGTCGCCGTCAGCACGAGGTTGGTGGGAGTCTTGTCGCCCGTCTCCGGCGTCGAGCGAACATTCCAGGTTCCGGCGATGTCGGAAAGCGAAACAGCCGCGGGAAGTGGAGCTTCGACGACCGGAGGAGACATGGCCGTGGAATCCGCTCCCGGACTCTCGGTCTTTGCGCAGCCGGTGAGAGCTATCGCGCACACACTGAGCGCGAAGCCGAACTGCCTGAGGTGAGCACGCATGAGCTTCTCCGAATCAAGGGAAGACCGTGGCGCCGGTATCGTACCGGCGGAGCGAAGCTAAGGCGCCCGGAACCAGCGGGCAAGCGCGCGCAGCCCCCTAAGTGATGCGAATCTTACTCACGTCATCTTCCGCCTTCGGGTAGCGAAGACCGAGCGAGTCGAGCGTATCGGCAATCGTTCGCGCTACCAGCAGATCGCGCACGTCCTTGTCGTCCGCCGGCACCACATACCAGGGCGCCCACGGCGTGCTGCACTTCGTGAGCACGTCGCGATACGCCTTCGTGAACTCGCCCCAGTTCGCGCGGTCTTCGAGGTCTCCAGCCCTGAACTTCCAGTTCTTGGTGGAGTCTTCAAGCCTGTCCTCGAACCGCTTCTTCTGCTCGTCGCGCGAGACGTGCAGCATGAACTTGAGAATCACGACGTTGTTTCGGGAAAGC